>NZ_FNSD01000002.1 GCF_900105625.1 Terriglobus roseus | reverse complement strand
GTCGTGACACCGCTTCACTCGAAGAAGGTGCAGGCGCAAAGGCCGCGAATGCAAGCGTAGATGACCTCAGCGATGTCATCCGTTCGCTCGACAAGGTCGGGCAGGGCGAATTCACCATGCGTTTGTTGTTGGCAGCGAAGAGCAAGGAGCAGCTTCACGAGACCATCCCGGCTGTTCATCGCGTCTTTGTCGATGCCCGCGCGGAAGTCATTGAAGAGTCTTTAGGCAATCTGTCCGCGTTCTATACGATGTTCCCCGGCAACGGGAAGTTCAACATCTTCCCTCTGTGGTTGCCAGAGGATCATCATGCGCGGCTTGCAAACGTGTACGCACCGAGCATCGGCCATCCCTACTCCGAAGACCTCGACAACGAATACCTCAATGTCTTTGAGACCAGGAGCAAGACACCGTTTTTCCAAGACAGCTACGTCAACGGCGTGAAGGTGGCGATGATCCTCGGGCCTACAGGCTCGGGCAAGTCGGTTCACAATAACGCGCACGTCTCGATGGAGCGTAAATACAAGGGTTTTACGTACATCTTCGACATCGGCGGCAGCTATGAGAGTGTGGTGGAGCTGTACGGCGGCAAGGTGGACAAGGTAGGGCGAACAGGGCCGCGCGTGAATCCCTTTTCCTTGGAGCCGACCGAAGACAATCTGAAGTTTCTCTACAGCTTCATCAAGCTCCTGCTCACAAACGGGGGCGCCGAACTGGCGCCCGAGGATGAGGATGTGATCTTCGGCGCGGTGCGCAGCACGTATCAGCTTGAGCCGGAGAATCGCCGCCTCTCCAATCTGATGCTGCCGAAGCACCTGAACCGCTACCTCTCGAAGTGGACCGGGAACGGTGTCTATGCCGCCATCTTCGATAACGTGCATGACGAGCTGGAGCTGGGCCGCGTTCAGTGCTTCGACTTCCAGGGCATCAGCAACCAGCAGGACGCCGACCTAATCGAGCCCTTAATGGTGTGGTTGCTGCGCCGTATCAATGCCGTTCTCTATGACCCCAAGAACCTCGGCGTACCGAAGCACATCGTCATCGAGGAGCTATTTTCTTCGATGAAGAACACGCAGCTTCTTGAAGCGGCCCTTGCATCCATCAAGACCGTCCGCAAGAACCTGGGTGGCGTGACTCTCATCGGTCAGTCAGCGAACGACCTGGGAGAGAACGCGGACAGCATCGTCAACTCCTGCACGTCGTTCCTGTTCCTGCCAGATGCCACGTTCAACCGGAAATTCTACGGCCAGCTTTTCAAACTCAGCGAACAGCAGCTCGACCTTTTCGAAAGCCTGCAGCAGCGCGAAGCCTTGTACGTGCGCCGGGACGGATTGACCAAGGTCATCATCCTGAATCTCGACAAGCGCAGCTATGCCAAGTTCTCCACCAAACCAAAAGACCGTTCCCGCCGCGCAAAGCTGGTTGAGAAATACGGCCTTGCTGAAGGCATCGAGCGCTTCGCACAGGGGGAGTCTGCATGAACCCTCTCCTATTCACCTTACGTAAGCAGGTTCATCCACTCAACCCCCGAGGACTCACCATGAAAGCGCCCCTTTACATCGCCGCCAGTCTCGCAATCGTGGCAGTCTGCCACGCCGAACCGAATGACGCAAAGCACCCGCTCTTTCCAAGTGTCCCGCGCACCGTCGTGGTGATCGACTCGGAAGCGCCGCCCGTCGTTCGCGCCGGGCTTCTGCAATCGACCCTGATCCTGCTTCCGGCTGAGGAGAAGGTAGCGACCGTCTTCGGTGGCGATACATCGAGCTGGGTTTTTGATGGGGGCCACGTTGCCTCTCGCTTCATCAGCATCAAGCCGAAGATCGCGGGCAGCAGCACCGACGTGCACATCGTTTCCGACCACGGCAACGAATACACCCTGCAGCTCCGCGAGATCAGCAACGACTCAGACAGCCACTTTGATTCCAAAGTGTTCGTTACCCCTGGCGACCAAGCTGGAAAGGACAAGCTCGCCGCGATGCCAGTCTTTGTTCCGGCCGCAGAGCTGGACCGAGCCAAGCGAGAGGCTGCCGAAGCAACCGCGAAGGAAGCCACCGAGCGGAAAGCCGCGGAGACGAAGGCCGAAGCATATCGGAGCCAATATCCCGGCCAGCTTCATTTCGATTACACCTGGGACCGCAAAAAGGCCGGCGAGCTGGGTCTGCAGGAAGTGTGGCGTGACGACAAGTTCACGTACCTGCGTGGTCATTTCCAAGAGACGCCTGTTCTCTATGAGACCAAGGACGGCAAGGGCAGCCTCATCAACTGGGACTACAACGACGGCCTTTACACGGTGCCTAAGACCGTCCTGCAGGGCTATTTGACTATCGGCAAACAGCGGTTGGATTTCCGCAAGGAAGGGAACTAGGCCATGGCAGAAACACCACACAATCAGGACGCCCCCCAGCCAGGTTCGGTTCCTGCGCAACCGGAAGCGACCGGCAGCAAGAAGGTGAACGTCAAGGTGGTCGGCGGCATCGCCGCTGTCATCCTCGTCATCGGGCTTGCGAACCTCCACAACAGCACGAAGCAGGTTCCTCTCGCCAATAGCGCGATGCAGAAGCCTACTTCCCCGAACGCGACGCAGGTCAACAGCTTTGAGGCTCAGCAGCGACTTATTGCACGCAAGGATGCGGAGGAGCGGCAGCGGCAGGCTGTGCTTGCCGCGCAGAATGCACAGCTTCAACAGGAGCAGGCCTTTCCAGGGCCAGAATCGCAGGACGCCGCACCGATGACTCCTGCCCAGCGGCAAGCGATGTACGGCACCAACAATCCCAACGCACCACAGAAGACCTCAGGACAGTCCCAGGCACAGGCCGAAGCCAAGCAGCGTCAGCTTGAGAGGGAACGGCAGCATCAGGAAGCACTCAACAGCGATACCGTGGCGATCGACTTCGCGCGGACCGCCCCGGCATCGGGCAATGCCAACAACAATACCGCCGTGGAAGCGGCCTCAGCCGATGGGCCAGCAGACAAGGCAGTAGGTGAGGACATCGCCCAAGGACGCCCTACGGCACGGCCTGTCTCAGCAGAAACGCCGCCCCGCAAAGACCCAATGGGTCAATACGACTTTGACGGCTACCAAGGACGCCTCTATCGCGTCTTCGAGGGCACTGTGCTTGAAGGTGTGCTGACGAACCACATCGACGGCGGTTTCAGCGGCCCCATGATCGTGATGCTTACGACGGACTATTACTCCCACGATCACCAGCAGCTTCTTCTTCCGCAGGGCACGCGGCTCATCGGTCAAGTGCAGAGTGTGTCGGGTGCAGGGCAGCGGAAGCTTTTCGTTACCTTCAATCGCGCGATCTGCCCCGATGGGTTCTCACTCGACCTCAACAAGTACACCGGTCTCGATCCGCTGGGTACGACCGGGCTTGCAACGAACGTGAACAACCACTACCTCAGTTCCTTCGCCGCCGCTGCCGCAGTCGGTGGGATCGGTGGACTGGCCCAGGTCGGCAACAACGGAAGCGTGCTGGATGCGAATACGCAAATCCGCAACGGGATCTCCTCGCAGACCGCGCAGGAGTCGGAGCAGATATTGAACAAATTCCTCAATCGTCTGCCCGTCATCACGGTAAAGGAGGGTTCCAGAGCGCGCGTTTATATCAACCAGGACATTCTCATCCCCAGCTACGCAGAGCATCGCGTAGACCCATCCCTCTAACGCAACTCGCATACGGAGGACGCATGCAGTTCAAACTATCCCGCAAGCGGAAATGGATCGCCGTAGGAGCCTTGGTGCTCTGCACGGCTACACCCAGCTTCGCTCTCTTCGGCATCGGAGACATCGTTTTCGATCCAACCAGCTATGCCTCTCTCGTGTCCCAACTGACCACGTTGGAGAGCCAGTACAAGAGCTTTAAAAGCAATGTCGTCAACTTCAGCGTGAAGACGCAGTGGCAGACAGCATTGAACAAGATGAAGCAGGTTCAGGTCGTCAATCGCCACGGCGAGACGAACGGCATGACCACCGCGCTCAATCAGAACTCCACCACAGCCGCAACCACGGCATGGACAAATTCGAGCGTAGCTATATCTTCCAACACCAACTCCTACCTTGCGAGTGAGGCGGCTGGGAACAGCGACAAGCTCACCCAGCTCGCCATCGTAGAAACGTCCGACACGGTTTCACCCGATTGCCTGAACGCAGTCGGCTCCTACCGCGCCGCACGATCCGCTTCCGTAACGGCGAATACAAGCCTTCAGGCCAACCAGCTTGACGGCACCAGCACCACGAACAGCGAAGTGCAGCAGCTCAACCTCGTGAACGCATCGCAAGCCCAGCAGCTCAACGAGCAGCAGGCCCAGGGTGCGCTCCACGCTTGCATCGCGCAACAGATGACCATTCAGAACATGCAGGAGAGAGAGGCCATGGTCCACGACCTCAATCTCGCTGCCAACGTACAAGCCCAACGGAACGCCAACCCAACCGGATACGTGAACTCAACGGGCACGTATACGGACTACCTGCCATAGCGTCGGGGTGCAGCGCCGTCCCCGGATAGCGCTGTACTCTCCTTAAAACAGGAGCCTCCAATGAAAAACACCACCGTTCTACTTGTTCTTTCGTTCTCTATGACCGTTCTTGCTGGTTGCGAAGCAAAAACGCCTGCGGTTTCGTCCCCGGAGCCAAAGGCCACAGTTTCTCAACCTGCAACAAACGAACACCCCGATCCGACGAATAAGGATTGTGCTGCCATTGCCGACCCCGCGAAAGCGGAAGATTGCCGCCTCTGGAAGAGCGTGGAGGCTGCAAAGAAGAAGCACAACTCCAACAACGTTGTGAAACATAGCCCGGGTTCGATCCAACAACCCTAAGCAGATTCCAGAGGCGTGAAATGCCAGGCACCGATTGGCTTTACCAGTTCACCAATAATCTGACAGCGCTCACAACCGCCAACGGTGGGGCGCTGACCAGCTTCGGCCTGACGCTACTCAGCTTCATCGCGTTCATGCAGCTTGCCAAGATGGTCATCAACTTCAGCACAGCCAACATGAGCTTCAGCTTCAATCCTGCCCCGTTAGAAGGTGGCGAGATCGTCAAGTTCATGTTGAGGCTAGGATTCTGCTGCATCCTTGAAACCTACTGGATCAATCCTTTGCCGGGTGCGAGCTGGGGCTTCAACAAACTGTTCTCTGCCATCGCGCAGGAAATTGTCAAAGTGCTCGATCAGAACACTCAGGCTCAACTAACATGTGTCATTCAGGAAGCGTGGCAAAAGACCGGTCCGCCGTCGCTCATCTCTCCACTTGAGATCTTCGAGTACGTCTACGTTCAGGTCCTGATGGGGGTTGCGGCTGCAATTATTTTCGTTATCAACGTGAGCAGCTTCATCTTCTACGCCGTAACGGCGCTGTTCGGGCCGCTCTTCATCCCGTTGTACATGACCGATACCTTTCGCGGGAAGTTCCTTCACTTCATTGACGTACTTGTGAGCTTCGCCATGATTCGGGCTGTTGCCGCCGCCTTCATCTTCGTATGGTCAGGTTTCTACACGACATTCCTACAACAAACCTTCAATGGCGACTATTCGATTGGGATGTGGATAGCAAATATCCTCCCGGTCACCATGGTGTTCGTCGCTTTCATCATCAACATGCTTTTCATCCCGACGATCACTCAGGCAGTATTCGGCGGCGCTGCAGGCACCACCGCCTCTGCACAGCAAACAGTCATGCGGCTAATCCCGTTTATCAAAGGACGTTAGACCATGCGCAGACAGACGGTTGAAAGTTACATCGCTTATCCCGCAATCATTCCGTTTCCCTTGATCCACTTCATCGGAGGTGCTTTCAAGTGGTTCATCATCCTCACCTGTGTAGCTTCAGTCCCTTATTCGCTGTACCGCTGCTCCAGCGTTATCTCTCAGGTCGCGCACAACCCTAAGCCGGTACACAACGCAGCACAGCATCGGCGGCATACACCCTTTACCCCGAAAGGACCGCGTACATAATGGCTACTCAGATCGCACCGCTTACCGACGCCGCCTACACCTCAGACCACGCTGTGCTTACCGACACCATTGCGAACGAGGTCTATGCCGCGCACTATAACGAGCGCAAGACGAGCCGAATCATCATCGGTGGCCTGTCTGTTCTGCTACTCGGATCGTTCGCAAGCATCGTTGCCCTTGCTCATAAACCTGTCATCAACCGGTACATCCGCATCGACGAGATGGGCAAAGCGCAGGCCATTGTGTACAGCGACCTCAACTACTCACCCCGCGAGGGCGAGGTGCGAACCTACCTCACCGATTGGACCAACTACCGCTACACGCTGAACCGGGAGACGGTGGCGAAGAAGTATCCGCTGAACTACTACTTCCTCTCGCAGCAGCTAGCGTTGCAGCTCATGGGCGAGGACAACGCCAACCACACCATCTCGCAGGTCACGGCAGGTCAAACAGAGCAGAGCGAAGTGGATGTGCGCAACGTCACCATCACGAGCATGTCCACGGAGCAGGTTCAAGGCGCAGTGATGGCAAAGGGTACCGCGCTTGTGAACTTCGACAAGCTGTTCTCTGTTCGAAACTCTCGGCAGCCGCGCACGGAACATTGGATGTTGAGCGTGACGTACTACCTGAACCCCAAGCAGGTATCCGACCAGGCGAAGGTCTTTCCGCAGTTCGAGACCATCAATCCGCTAGGTCTGACCGTGACGGAATTCCATGAAAACCGTCTTGGTGTCGATCCAATCGCCATCGACGGAGCAACATTGCCGAAGCCTCAGCACGCCGCCTCCACACCACTCGCGCCCAGCAGCCCCTTCATGCCGGAAACGACAACGCCTGGGGTCGCACAGTGAGCTACAACCTCATCCTCCCATTCTTTCCCGAAGAGATTCGGATGCTACTTCTCGACCCGTCCATCTCCGACCTTATGATTAACGGCACGAGCGGGGTCTATGCCGACCGTGCCGGTGTGGTCGAGCGAGTGAAGCTCGCCGATGCGTACACCAACGAACGTCTGACCGCAGCGATTGAACGTGTCGCGCGTGTGTTGGGGCAAGACCTCACGATGCAGAACCCCATCCTAAACACGCGCTTGCCGGATGGTTCGCGTGTCGCTGTGGTGGGGCCGCCAGCTTCCATCTCTGGCCCCACTTTAACGATTCGGAAGTTCAACAAGTGGTACACGAGCGATGAGCTGGTGGCGAGTGGAAGCCTGACCGTCGAAGTGCGTGACCTCATCGTTTCTCTCATCGGCCAGCGCAAGAACGGAATCATCGCCGGTGGAACCGGCTCTGGGAAGACAACGCTGATGAAGGCGTTGCTCGATCACGTCCCGATGTGCGAGCGCCTGTGTGTGATCGAGCAGCCCGCCGAGTTGCAGATATTGCAGCCGAACACCATTCGTTGGGAAGCCGTTGATGCGATTCCTGGTCAGGTTGCAGTGACACCCAGCGAGTTGTTGGCCGCTGCGCTTCGTCATCGTCCTGATCGCATCATCATGGGCGAGATTCGCAACGAGGCAGGGTACGACCTGCTTCAAGCGATGAACACCGGACACGGCGGCACGATGTCTACGATTCATGCCAGCAGCGCCGTCGAAGCGCTGGATCGTCTCGCCAACCTTGCCCTGAGTGCCCGAGCGAACCTCAATCACGCGTTCATGCGGAGCGAAACCGCGAAAGCCATCGACTTCACGCTGTATTGCGAGCGTGCCGCCAACGGTCGGCGTCAGGTGCGCGAAGTCGTGTTGGTGAAGGGCTACGACTATCGCTCGGAACAGTTCCAGGTCGAGGAAGTTTACTCAGCACCCCAGCCGAAGACGAGCCGTGAGCTGATGCTTGTCGGCGCATCGGCTGCAACACCCACTGCGCAGTTCGCATAACCGAAAGAGGAGAGGAAACGCATCATGGCCCTGTTCACAGTGAAGACTTCCAAGAAGGTAGAAACCAACATCCGGCTTGAAGAGTCAACGGCAAAAATGCTGGATCGTTACGCACATTTCCATCAGGGACCGGCTGATGACGTGGTGAATGAGGCGTTGGAATACATCTTCAAACACGATAAGGATTTTCAGCAACACCTTACAGCAAATGCCAACGCCACTGTGCCGCCTTCGGTGCGTATCAAGAAGGCTCCCGGCTCAGCTAAAGCAGCCAAGACAACCGCTCAGCCAGCGCCCACGGCTACGAAGTAAGCGCATCGAGCTCTCACTTCCCGACGCAGAAGCAATGTCAACAGCAACAACAAATGCAGAGGCAACAGCAACAACAAGAGCGGATGCGCTTTGCGCATGAAAAGGATGACACTCCATCCCTTCCAGGGTGTCGTTGAAAGCGATCAGCGTCTACGGTTGTCTACCTCGCTGATAGCGCAGCAATTAGGCGAATTCTGTCTACAACCGTGGACATTGGGTCAACGGTTGTAGACACGAATCCAGAGAGCAGGAACTATGCAAGAGCCGACCGTAGCAATCAATTTCGAAGACCGCCTCCGTCGCGCAAGAGGCAGAACAGCACGGAACTTCATCGCAAGCGCCCGAGTCACGAAAGCAGAACTAGAAGAGTTGGAAACGGAGGCGCGTTCCCAAGGCAAAGCCTTGAGCGAGTGGAGCAGGGAGACTCTGCTTGCCGCTGCACGCGGGGAGGCGATTACTCCCAGCTTCACCGAGATAGTTGCCATCCGTCAGCTACTCAATTCCACGCTTCGGGCGGTCGCCTGTGGCGACGTGATGACGCCTGAAGCCTTCCAAGAAGAGCTTCAGGGAATCCGGTCAACAAAGCATAAAGCAGCAGCCGAAGTCATGCAGCAGTACGCCGCCACGGAGACCGCGCGATGAATAGCAAACAAGCCTGGGGACGCAAAGAGACCATCGTATGGCCGCCACACGCGCCGATCTACACGTTCAGCGCGTTCGCACTGGGCGTGATGGCTACGCTCTTCTTCGTGTGGCAATTTCTGAACGTCGAAGAGACGCCTTTGCGCCGGACGTACACCACGACGTATGCGCAGACCCTCATCGGAGCGACGTTCAAACAGCATGGGAAATACCGGCTGCTTTACGTGGGCGGCGGCAAAGCGAACCCACGCCTGGCGCTGCCGGCTGATTTCGTTCCAGGCGCCACCAAGCTCCCCGATGGTTCTATCTCCCCGGTCGATCTTTCGGCTGCCGCGAAGCAGAGAGGCTACACGGTTTTCTACAAAGGCCCCGAGAAGGACTACAACGACGTGGCTCTCAGCCGGTGGCTTGGCGATGTCTTCTTTGAGGGGAAGGGACTCGTCCAGGTCTACACGGAGCCATTATGCGAGGGGCTTCTCGTCCTCGTAATTGCACTCGGCTTCGCCGGTCGCGCCGATGTGAAACGCTTTCGGCAACTGAAGTACGGGCGTCGTCTTAAAGGCCCGGTGATGGTTCCACCGCCACAGTTCAACAAGGCTCTAAAGTCCGATGGGCTGGCATTCACGACCGCAGAGAAGCCCTGGTATGCCCGTCATGCAACGCAGCTTCGGATTCCAAAACGTGCCGAGCCGCAGCACATCCAGATTATGGGCGATACGGGTTCGGGCAAGTCCACGCTGCTCACACAGATCCTTCAACAGATCGCCGACCGCGACGAGATTGCGATTGTCTACGACACGGCGGGCGAGTTCACAGAGCGCTTTTACAAGAAGGACCGGGGCGACTGGATTCTGAATCCGCTCGATGCGCGGACACCGTACTGGACACCATCAAGTGAGTTGCGCAACCCTGCCGAGGCACGCACCATCGCCACGTCGATGTACCAGCCGCGCGATGACAAGCGGGGCGAGTTCTTTACGGAGACACCGCAAAAAATCTTTGCCCATCTCCTGAAGTATCGTCCTTCGCCGGAAGAGCTGGTGGACTGGATGTCGAACGAGGAAGAGATCGACCGTCGCCTCAAAGGTACGGAGTTGGCGAACTTCGCACCGATGGACGCGCCGCAGCAGCGGCGCGGTGTGCTGGGTTCCCTTGGGCTGATTGCGGATGGACTGCGCCTGTTGCCGACGTTAGAGGAGGCGGGCGGCCGACAGTGGAGCGCTACCGAGTGGGCAGAGAAGCGCGAGGGTTGGATCTTCCTCACGTCCACCAAAGCCACGCGCGAAGCCCTGCGTCCCTTGCAGTCGTTGTGGATCGACCTGTTGGTCCTCCGTCTCCTGACGAAGCCGAAGCCCAATCAGAAAAAGGTGTGGCTGGTGATTGACGAGCTTGCCAGCCTGCAGCTTCTCCCGCAGTTCCACACCGCCCTTACAGAAGGACGTAAGAGCGACAACCCCATCGTGTTCGCCTACCAGGGCAAGGCCCAGCTCGAAACGGTGTACGGTCATCTGGCCGAGGTCATGCTTTCCATGCCCAGCACGAAGTTCATCGTGCGTACTGGTGAACCAAACGCAGCGAAGTGGGCAGCAGACCTCATCGGCGAGGTCGAGATCGAGCGTGTCCGGGAAACGGTTGCCGACGGCAAGCGTCAGGGTAAGAGCTTTACGCTTGACCGGCAGATCGAGCCGCTGGTGATGAAGTCCGAGATTGAAGGCTTGCCCGATCTTCACACCTTTGTGAAGCACAACAACTATGTCTCCCGCTTTGCCTTTCCGCACATGACGCTGCCCATCATCGCGGACGCGCTTCTTCCTCGCGCGATTCCGGAAAGCAAGATGTGGTTCGATCCACTCGCCCCCGCCGACAAGAAACCCCAACCATCAGCTCCCGACACTACTTCCACAAAGGCTGACGCTGATGAGGAAGAGGAGTGGCTGACCAACCCGGAAGAGAAGCCCAAGCCAAAGCGGAACGCGAAGCCGAAAACCAGCGCGGGCGCTCCCTTGAAGGAAGCCGAAGCCCTCGTGCCGCAGCTAGTCCCCGAGGCACCGAAGACCGTCGTTTCCACGCTGCAGGTCGAGTCAGCTCCACTCTCGCACAACCTCTAGGCCGCCATGCTCACCATCTCCAAAGCGATAAGCCCAGCTCAGGCGCAGACGTATCACAAGCTGGAATACACCAGCGATGCGCAGAGCTATTACAAGCAAGACGACACCGTGAAAGGGGAGTGGCAGGGCAAACTTGCCGCTTCCCTTGGCTTATCGGGTGAGGTATCTCCGCTGGAGTTCGCGCGGCTCACAGAAGGCCAGCATCCCCAGACTGAAGAACAGATGGTGAAGCACCGGGAAGGGAAGGAGTACACCAACCCAGACGGCAGCGTGACGAAGCCGGTCGAGCATCGCGCCGGATGGGACGCTACCTTTTCCGCGCCCAAGTCCGTCTCGTTGACAGCGCTCGTGGGTGGGGACGAGCGGGTTAAAGAGGCTCACCGCGCCGCCGTGACGACCGCACTCAACGAATTGGAGCGGTACACACACGCGCGGATCGGCGGCAACAACCCCGCCGAGCAGACCGGCAGTTTCATCGCAGCGAAGTTCGAACATGACACCGCTAGGCCGGTGAACGGCTACGCCGCGCCCCAGCTCCACACGCATGCCGTCATCTTCAATGTCACCGAGCGCGAGGACGGTTCGACGCGCGCCATCCAGGAGCGGACATTGTTTGAGTCGCAGAACTATGCGACCGCCGTCTATCAATCGGTGCTGACCCATAACCTTCGCAAGCTGGGCTACGAGATCGAGCCAGGGCAGAGCGGCGCACCGGAAATCAAGGGCTACTCGCAGGCGTACCTTGATGCGTCCAGCCCACGTTCGCAGCAGATCAAAGAGCAGATGGAGCGCGCCGGTTTCCAAGGACCAGAGGCCGCGCAGATCGCCGCACATGCGACGCGCGATCGTAAGCAGACCCTCACGCCCGCCGAGGTGTTGGCAGCGCATAAAGAGATGGCCGCGGAGTTCGGCAACCAGCCCGAACGAGTGATCGCGGAAGCGCGCGAACGCTCCTTGAGTCAGGCGAGGGGAGCAGGTCTACAGTCCGATGCGCGTGGAGCCGTGGCCTTCGCGAAGGACAAGGTGTTTGAGCGTGAGGCCGTCGCGGACGAGCGCATCATCATGCGAGAGGCATTACGCCGAGGCATGGGCGAAGTCAGCTTCATCGACGTGCAGAGTGAGTTCCAGCGCCGCCGCGAAGAGGGCGAATTTCGTTTGGTGCAGGGCCAAAAGCACAGTTCCGGCCGCAGCTTTACAACACCGGAAACGATCGCCGCCGAGCGGGCGAACGTGCAGCACGTCTTGAATGGACGCGGCGCAACGTCGCCCATGCTGAGTGAGGGCGCCGCCGAGCACCAGGCGCAATCACGGGTTTTTCTAAACGAGGGGCAGCGCACAGCTATCCGCGAAGTGCTCACCAGCACCGACCGCGTACATGGTTTTCAGGGGCTTGCAGGCACCGGAAAGACGACGACGCTTGAGGCCATTCGAGAAGGCGCGGAGCAGGGCGGCTACAAGGTCGAGGGCTTCGCCCCAACCTCGAAGGCGGCGGGCCAGCTCCGCGAGGCAGGGATCGAGGCGAATACGCTTCAAAGCTTCCTGGCGCGACAGAAAGACCCCGAGCCTGCCAGCAAACATCTCTACATGCTGGATGAATCCAGCCTTGCCAGCACGCAGCAGATGCGGGCTTTCCTCAATAAGATACGCCCGGAAGATCGCGTCCTTGTCATCGGTGACACCCGCCAGCATCAGGGCGTGGACGCCGGACGGCCGTTCCAGCAGATGCAAGAAGCGGGCATGCAAACTTCCAAGCTGGACACGATCATGCGGCAGAAAGACCCGGAGCTGCTTCGCGCAGTGCAGCATCTTGCGACGCACGAAACAGAGAAGGGAATTGCTCTACTTTCCGAACAAGGCCGTGTGACTGAGCTTGCCAGTGCGCCTGAGCGCATCGCGGCCATCGCGCGGGACTATGCTGCACGTCCAGAGAACACGATTATCGTTTCTCCAGACAATCGCAGCCGCCAGCAGATCAATGAGGCCGTGCGTTCCGAGTTGCTGAAAGCCGGCACGCTGGCCGACGATGGCAAGCAGTACCTCACACTATCGCACCGTTCCGATATGACCGGACCGGATCGCACATGGGCGGCCATGTACCGCCCCGGCGATGTCGTCCAGTACGAGCGCGGCAGCAAGGCCGAAGGTATCGAGCGCAACAGCTTTGTCGTGGTGCGGTCAAACGATGTTGCCAACAACCGGGTGACGGTCGAGCTTTCGAACGGGTCCAGCGTCGAGTACGACCCTCGCCGCGTCTACGGCGTAAACGTCTATCGCGACGTAAGCCGGGAGTTTGCGACAGGCGACCGCCTGCAGTTCTCCGCGCTGAACAAAGATCTGGGGATCTCGAATCGCGACATGGGCACCATCACGAAGATCGAGGCAGACCGTCTCACGGTCCTGATGGACGGCAAAGAGAAGCGTTCCATCAGATTCGATCCTGCAGCGTTCCGGCAGTTCGACCACGGCTACGCGGTCACGTCCCACAGCTCCCAGGGACTCACAGCAGATCGCGTCATAGCCAACATCGACACCGATTCATCGCGCAGCCTCATCAACAACCGGCTTGCTTATGTCGCCATCTCTCGCGCGTCAGAGGACGCAAGGATTTACACGAACAACGCCGAAACCCTCGGCTCACGACTGGCTACGGACGTGACCAAGACCGCTGCCCTGGACTTTACAGTGACCAGCGAGCAGCCCTCGTCTTCCCCAACGAAAGTTGCGAAGCCCGTCGCCATTTACGAATACAACAACGCAGATTCGCGGCTTGCCGCCGTCGCCCAAGAGTACGTCAGCAGACCACAGCAGAGCGTCATCGTTGCGCCCGATCGCGCGGAGCGAGAGGAGCTGACCCAGCTCATCCGGGCCGACCTTCACGTGCAAGGCAAACTCGGCCGCGACGCCCGAGCTGTGCCGGTGTTGATTGAAAAAGAGACCGGCAGCAAGATGCGCGTAGAGAGCTATCAGCCCGGTGACAAGATCCACTACAAGACCGGCAGCCCAAGCCTTGACGGGATTCCTAACGACAGTCAGGCCACCGTCGTTGGTATGAAGCCCCGAGGCAATGTGCTCATCGTCAAGGTCGATTCAACCCGCGAAGAGGTCTCCTACAACCCCGCCCAGCTTCGGCCGCAAACGCGAGAAAGTCGAGTCTTTCAGGAAGAAACCCGCGAGATTGCGGACGGTGAGCGCATCCGGTTCACGACCAACGATAGGGATATTGGCGTGCGTTCCGGCGATCTCGGCACTGTGACTCGGATCGGCCATGACAACTCCATGACCGTGAAGCTCGATTCCGGTAAGACCGCGGAGGTCTCTCCAGAGAAGGCCCGGCACATCGAATACGGCTACGCCGTCGATGGCATGAAGAATCTCCGCGCGGAACGGGTGATCGCAACGGGCGATGGCCTTTCCCAACAGACCTTCCAAGGCGTTTCTCCGAAAACGGATCTCGCTTTGTACACCAACCAGCCGCAGCAGGATTTCTCTGCCTCCAAAGAGATTGCGGCGCCTGAACTCGCACAGCCTGCAAGGCAGCAGCATGATTTCGGCATCGGCTTTTAGCCCCGACGCCTTTATGTCTTTGTGTCTTTACATAAATCACCCGTCGTCGAGGGCTGGGGTCCGGCATTTCCACGGCCCCTACTATGCGTTGTTCGTAACGGCTGCCTTTGGTAGGTAAAGGTGACCAACGGACTATGAGGGTGCATTGTAGAGGCCCTTTATGATCGAAGAGATAGCGCGGCGCGATTCGTCCCCACCCAAACCGTCAACTGATTGCCCCGCATTGTGCGGTTTAGCAGCTTGCCCTACAGCGGCAGTAGCAGAAAAGGAGACTCTGAGGTTGGCTTGGACTTCTCACATCTATGAGGGCAAGACGTACAAATTCGCTCATCTTGAGCCTCATACCGAGACGTTCGTACGGCCAGCCGACGGAGAACTGCCTTCGGAAAGCTTTACAGTGGACGTTCGATATACAGATCACTGTTTCACCCGGAAGCCAAAACCAGGAGAGGTCTACGACCCTAGCCTTGTCTACGCGAACGGTGAAAAGAAGATCCGGCTTTTCTGCCCGCGTCGTAACGAATTGTCGAAGCTCTTGCCTGAACTCATTCGCAGCCTTCCAAACAATAAGCCCCAGCACAACGGCGTCAACGGCAATTTCTTCACACGCGACCTCTTGGATCTACAAGGCAATCCTGTGAAGTACGTAATCATCTTCAGCGTTAGGAAGTCTGGAAAGGGTCGGATGGAGCTGCTGGTCGAGACGGCATACATTGAGGAGCCCGACTATCGATCGACGCCCTTGAACGGTAGGCGCGTCAGGTTTTGGATCATCCTCAACAACACGTACAAAGGACTGCGAATTCCACGCTAACGTGACAAAGCCCCCAAACATCGGGGGCTTTGTCAGACTTTCGCGCGCCTCTTGGATATGACCACACTCGTGGAAGCCATTGCTGGCGGGAACGACATCACGGCTTGAGCCGATGCACATAAATGTCGCTTTCAATATGATGCTCCTCTTTGAGGCAGAGTGCAACCCCCCCAACCTATTCTCCAAGCTCACGTCTGTTGTACCATTCCCAAAACGGCAAGTCCGACCCATCCTATTCATTCTAAAACGTTTACGTCTGATAAGGATAGTTCTGTATAGTCGAAGCGCCTAAGGCATTGTTGAACGCGGTTATGGCGCGTCTTCCGCTGGATGAACCTGAAAGCTCTTGGCTTCGGAACTGAAGTAGCGGCGACGCATCCAGAACGCTACGTTGACGAGACCGATCAGTGCTGGCACCTCGATCAGTGGTCCTACGACGCCTACGAAAGCCTCTCCAGAGTTGAGACCGAACACGGCAACAGCGACAGCAATAGCCAGCTCGAAATTGTTGCCCGCTGCGGTGAACGAAAGCGTTGCGGACTGCGCGTAGTCCGCACCCAACTTCTTGCCCATCCAGAAACTGACCAGGAACATGATGAGGAAGTAGATAACGAGTGGAATCGCGATCTTCACCACATCGAGTGGAAGCCGCACAATCAAATCGCCCTTGAGCGAGAACATCACGAGGATCGTGAATAGCAGTGCCACCAGGGTAAGAGGGCTGATGCGCGGTACGAAGCGGGTTCGGTACCATTCTTCACCTTTGGCGCGGATCAGGACAAAGCGAGTCAGGAACCCAGCGACGAACGGGACGCCCAGGTAAAGGCCTACGCTCTTCGCGATTTGGGCGATTCCGATAGGCACGACACTTCCCTGCAGCCCAAAATACCTTGGCAAGATAGTCAGGAAGAGCCAAGCGTAGAGGCTATAGAAGAGCACTTGGAAAACGCTATTGATAGCGACGAGGCCGGCAACATAGTCGGTATCACCTTCAGCCAGTTCGTTCCAGACCAGCACCATCGCGATGCACCGCGCGATGCCGATCAATATCAGACCGCGCATGTAGGCTGGCTCACTACGCAGACAGAGGATCGCCAAGAAGAACATCAGGACGGGTCCAATAAGCCAATTCTGTACAAGTGAGAGCCCGAGGACGCGCTTGTTGCGGAATACTTCGCCCAGCTTCTCATAACGAACCTTCGCAAGCGGCGGGAACATCATGATGATGAGGCCAATGGCGATAGGGATGTTCGTTGTTCCGCTCTGAAAGCGGTTCACGAAGTCGGCAGAGGATGGAACGAAGTGGCCGATGGCGACGCCGATCGCCATCGCCAGGAAGATCCAGAGCGTCAGGAATCGGTCCAGAAACGAGAGTTTCTTCCGTGCAGCAGGCGCACAGACTTGGCCGTGAGTAACAGGGGCGGTAGACACTAGCAGGCCTCGCAGGAAGCATCGTTGACTGGCGTGGGAAGCGGAGCCCCCTCAAGAAGGGCGTATTTCGACGGTGAGCAGCAAGCCTTGGTGAGTTTCGCCTTATCCGCCTGCATGGTTTTCTCGTCCTTGAGCCATGCAAGAGTTTGCCGGAGAACCTGTGTCGCTCCGATATGGGGTGGCATGACGATGCGGTAGTGCATCCACTTGCTCTCTCGTCTGGCCTCAACAATGCCTGCGCTCCGAAGGTACGCAAGATGCCGGGAAATCTTCGGCTGCGGACCGCCGAGGATTTCCACGAAGTAGCAAACACAAATTTCTTGATCGCCCATGAGGTTCAGCAGTCTGAGCCGGGTATTGTCTCCCAGCGCCTGAAAGAACCGCTCGATGTCATACGCCTTCTTTGCAGCCATGTTTTTATGTATACGCCTTGACGTATGCAAAGGCAAGCCATATAGTCGCCTAAGCGAATGTTTGGAGGCGGTATGTCAGAACAGCTATTGGATTCGGTGAAGTCGAAGTATGGAGCTGTCGCAGAAAGCAGCCTGTCGAGCGATCATGCAGGAGTAAAGGCCGTAGCGGAGGCCTTCGGGTACAGCGCCGAGGAACTGACGTCCATACCTGCAGAGGCCAACATGGGACTTTCCTGCGGTAATCCGACAGCGACAGCCCATCTCCGTTCCGGTGAGGTCGTCGTGGACCTGGGATCAGGTGGCGGGTTGGATGTGTTCCTCGCAGCGCGAATGGTTGGCCCTGAAGGCCGTGCCATTGGCATCGACATGACCACCGCAATGATTGAACGTGCAAGGGAAAACGCCGTCAAAGGCGGATACAGCAACGTTGAGTTCTACCAATCGACCATCGACCAAATTCCCTTGCCCGATGCCTCAGTCGATTGCGTCATCTCCAACTGCGTCATCAATCTTGCGCCCGACAAGCCAGCCGTTTTCCGCGAAATCGCACGTGTGCTCAAGCCGGGCGGCCGAGTGGCCTTGAGCGACATTGCCCTGAAACACGAACTGCCCGAGGCAGTAGCTCAAAGTATGGCAGCGTACGTGGGTTGCATCGCAGGTGCTGTCCTGATCGACGACTACCGCGCAGGTCTCGTTGAAGCTGGATTCCAACACGTTGAGATCGTGGACAGCGGAGCCGACCTCAACGCTTACGCCAAGGTCGAGAATCAGGCAGGTTGCTGCTCACCCAGCATGGACACCGGCAATCCGCTCCAGGTCCTTGAAGAGGCTTGCTGCACCCCAGCGTCCAGCGCGTCCCCTTCCCTGCACGAGGAACTAACGACCCTGCTCTCGCAGTACGACGTGAACGAAGCGGCCGCCAGCGTGAAGGTCTACGCTATCAAGCCCTCAGCGGTGTAGTAGAGGACGCGCATGCCACACTTCAACGTCTTGTTTCTTTGCACTGGCAATTCCAGCCGGTCCATCATGGCGGAAGCCATTATGAACCACCGAGGCGCACCGAACTTCACGGCGTTCAGTGCCGGAAGTCACCCATCAGGATCGGTGCGCCCGGAAGCTATCAGGCAAATCAAAGATGCCGGTCTCAACGCTGAAGGGCTTAGGAGCAAGTCGTGGGAAGAGTTCACCGGACCCCACGCTCCGCATCTCAGCTTCGTCTTCACCGTATGCGATAACGCCGCCAAGGAAGTCTGCCCGGTATGGCCGGGGCAGCCAATCACGGCTCACTGGGGCATACCCGATCCCGCCTGCGTTGAGGGCGATGCGGCGAACGTGGAGCGGGCTTACAAGCAGGCATTTGCCATGCTCTCCACCCGGCTCTCACTGCTGCTCGCCCTTCCTCTCGCAAGCATGGAAACCTTCGCCATCAAGAAGGAACTCGACAGCATCGGAAGGCTGCAGGGATGACGCCCCGGTTTCTCATCATTGGCGGCAGCGACGCGGGAATCAGCGCCGCCCTCCGTGCTCAGGAGATCAACCCAGAGGCCGAGATCGAAGTACTTCTGGAGGACGACTTCCCGAATTACAGCATCTGCGGTCTCCCCTTTTATCTGAGCGGGGAAACCCCCGACTGGCGCAGCCTTGCCCATCGAACGGAGTTCGCGGGCATCTCGGTTCGCCGAGGCCATCGCGCGACCAGGATCAATAGACACTCCAAAACCGTAGAGGTTGAGGCTGAGGTCAAGGGGCATCTTTCCCTTCCGTACGACAAGCTACTGATTGCGACGGGTGCAAGCCCCGTCGCGCCCCGGATTGATAGCTGGCAACTCCCGGGCATCTTCCTGCTCCATACGATGAAGGACAGCTTTGCGGTCCATGAATATTTGGACAGAGCGAAGCCACGCCGCGCGGTCATCGTTGGTGCCGGATACATCGGCTTGGAGATGGCGGACGCGCTCACGCATCGAGGGATTGAGGTGACCGTCGCCAGCCGCACAAAGACGGTCCTCGCAACTGTGGATTCTGAGTTTGGTGAGACGGTTCGCCAGGAGTTGGAACATCACGGCATAGCCGTCTCTACAAACGTCGAGGTGCAGCGCATCACCCAGGTCAGCGACCACCTCCACGTTTCCGGCAGTCAGGGCTTTGAGCAGGACTGCGAGCTGGTGTTGATTGCTGTGGGTGTAAAGCCCAATGCGACTCTTGGCATCGAGGCCGGCCTGCAGACTGGCGAGAAAGGTGCCCTGCTCACCAATCGCAAGATGGAAAGCGGTGCCCCTGATATCTACGTTGCAGGTGATTGTGCCGAGACCTGGCACCGTCTTCTCAAGCGCCACACCTATCTTCCGCTCGGAACCACGGCCCACAAGCAAGGTCGAACGGCTGGGGAGACTGCTCTGGGCCTTCACCGTGAATTCGCAGGCTCTCTGGGGACGCAGGTCGTCAAAATCTTCAACCGGGTGATCGCCCGGACAGGACTACGACAGGATGAGGCCCAGCGCGAAGGCTTCCGACCCTTTACCGTTGAGAGCACCCTGAACGACCACAAAGCTTACTACCCAGGAGCTACGCAGTTGCGCGCCCGCGTAACCGCGGATCTCACTACAGGTCGGCTCTTAGGTGCCCAGCTTATGGGTACATGGGGAGCGGAAGTCTCCAAGCGTATCGACATATTCGCAGCGGCACTCTTCCACGAGATGACGGTCGATGAGGTCTCCGATCTCGACCTAAGCTATACCCCACCACTCAGCAGCCCGTGGGACCCCGTTCAAATGGCAAGCCAGGCATGGAGCCTGCAATCCCAAAACCAACCAACAAAGGAATCTTCATGCGCAAGGTAATTTTCGCCTGCATCCACAACGCAGGCCGGTCTCAGATGGCAGCCGCATTCTTCAATCAGCTCGCAGATCCGACAAAGGCTCAGGCCGTTTCCGCCGGTACGGACCCCGGTGTGCGGGTGCATCCGGAAGTGTTGACGATCATGCAGGAGGTCGGCATTGATCTTTCCAATGCCAAGCCTCAGAAGCTCACCCAGGAGCTTGCGAATGACGCGAGTCTCCTCATCACCATGGGCTGCGGCGACAACTGCCCTTATGTCCCCGGCCTACGACGGGACGATTGGCCTCTGAAAGATCCGAAAGGTCTGCCTGTGGAGGAGGTTCGGGTCATCCGTGACGACATCCGGAAGAGAGTGCAGTCCCTGCTAGGCAAGGAAGGTCTTGCTCGCTAAAGCTATTGCACGCAGGCTTGACTCTGGAGTTGACTCCAGACTCTATGCTAATTGTGAGGCCGATATGCTGATCGGGGAAGTTGCGCAGAATACTGGTTTGAGCATCGACACGATCCGCTTCTACGAAAAGGAGAGCCTGATTGGGCCGCCACAGCGTAGCGCCGGAGGTTACCGGCTCTATGACGAGCATGCTGTGGACCGATTGCAGCTTATTGGCCGCGCACAACAATTAGGCTTCTCCCTTCAAGAGATCCGTGAGTTGCTGGTTATCGAAGACGGCGAGTCGGGTGAATGCTCGCATGTTCGTGACCTCATAGCCAGCAAGATTGAACAGGTTAAAGCGAAAATCGCCGGCCTCAAGTCGATCGAGAAGCGTCTAGCCAAGGCACAGCAGCAATGCAACGCAGCCCTCACCAATTCATGCGATGTGAAATGCCCGGTTTTACAGGAGCTGGAATCGGGGAAAGAGAAAGTGTCGAGATGACCGTAGAAGTTCTGTATTTCAAGGGTTGCCCAAATCATGAACCCGCTGTGGAGCAGGTCCGAAAAGCCTTGTCGATGGAAGGCCTCACATTGGCCGTGGAAGAAGTCGAAATTACCGATCCCGCAATGGCTCGGAAAATGAGCTTTCTCGGATCGCCAAGTGTTCGAGTAAACGGTCTGGACATCGAGCCTGAAGCGCGGGAGACGGTAACCTTCGGGTTTGGCTGCCGTACGTACGCCGATGCGGAAGGAAGACGTTCCGGCCTGCCTCCGCTTGAAGTCATAAGACAGGCCGCGCGTGAAAGTCAGAATGCATGAAGACAGAAGCTAAAGGCAGTTCGGGAGTCCTGGCGATGGGCGGCGTTGCCGCCTTGCTTGCATCATCCTGCTGTCTTGGACCGCTCGTGCTTGTGATGCTCGGGTTTAGCGGAGCATGGATCGGGAGTCTGTCTGCGCTGGAACCGTATCGGCCATTCTTCCTCGCTTTGAGTGTTCTTGCCCTGTGTCTGGCCTCGCTCCGCATCTTCCGAAAGCCCCCCGAATGCGGGGCCGACAACCCCTGTTTCACTCCGAAGGCCAAACGTTTCCAAATGATCTTCCTGGGTGTAATTGGTCTGCTGGCTCTCATCGGCTTCACATTCCCCTACATTGCTCCTTTCCTTTACTAACTCTTGAAAGGTTCTATGAAGATTGCTCCTTCCGCGCTCATCACTCTGCTCTTTGCTATGGCATCGCCTGTCTGGGCCGCACCTAGAACTGTGATCGTAAAAGTCCCAGGGATGAACTGTCCTACATGCCCTGTGACCATCAAGAAGGCTCTTCTGAAGGATAAAGGCGTGGAGAATGTTGCTGTCCGTTATGACAGCAAAGAGTTGGTTGTGTCCTTCGATGACGAAAGAACCACGCCCGACGCCATCATGAAATCGACGGCAGCCATAGGCTTTCCTTCTCAGATTGTGAATAGATCACGGTAACCCTCAAGTCCGAGCATCTTGAGTCAGAGCCTCAATAATCCGGCATTCGGACATAGGCAGGCATCCGCTACACGAAGCGCTAATCCTTCGCAGCTCTGCGGCGAGTCGTTCCAAGTCAGCTATCTTTTCTTCAATCGATTGCAGATGTGTTGCTGCCAAGCAGCAGACCTCCTCGCAAGAAGGCGCGTCTTCGGACGACAAGCGAAGGAGACCTCGTACCTGATCGAGCGTGAAACCGAGATCACGACCTCTACGGATGAATCCGAGCCGACTGGCGTGCTCTCGGTTATAAGCGCGGTAGTTCGCTTCCGTCCGTGCTGGAGCGGGCAGCAGCCCGATCTGCTCGTAATACCGAATCGTGACGACTTTTACGCCCGATTTCTTTGCTAGCTCACCAATACTCAGATGTTCCACCATAATCGCTTGACCCTATAGCGACTATAGGCTCTACGTTTAAACGATGAAAGCTGCCCTCGCGCTTCTGCTTCTGTGTGTCGCCACCACCGCTTCGGCGCAGTCGGCGGGCCCTACGATCCGCGTCGAGGTCAAGACTGACTTAGGCCCTGTAAACGATGCCGTCGTCACCACAAATGGCAAGAGTGTCAGTACGGGACCAGATGGAACGGCTGTACTGCCGAGTTCGCCGGGGCGGATAGCCATCGACGTGAGCAAGGACGGTTTCTTCCCTGTCCACACGATCGTCACCGTTACGGCCAATCAGCAGGCAGGAGTGGAGATCGAACTACAGCCTGCCAAGACCGAGGAAGAAGAAGTCACGGTGTACGCGACTCGTACGAACACCCGACTGCAGGATTCTCCGCTGCATGTTGAGGTCGTCGGCACCGATGAAATCAACGAAGAGCTGGCCATGAGACCTGGCGACATCAGCATGCTGCTAAACGAGATGGGTGGCATCCGTGTGCAGACCACCTCTCCAGGACTTGGAGCCTCCAGCGTTCGGGTTCAAGGTATGAGGGGCAGATATACCGCTTTCCTAACCGATGGCCTCCCTTTGTTCGGTCAGCAAGGAGCGGGACTAGGACTACTGCAAATTCCACCGATGGATCTAGCCCAGGTCGAGATCATCAAGGGCAACGCCTCTGCTCTTTACGGCAGCTCGGCAATGGCCGGCGTCGTCAACCTAATTTCACGCCGACCCGACAAAAAACCAACACGTGAATTCCTCTTCAACCGCTCGTCTCTCGGAGCAACTGACGGTTCCATGTTTCTCGGCTCCCAGCTCACGCCTCACTGGGGAGCGACCCTGCTTGCGGGAGGTTATGGTCAGGAACATCAGGACCTAAACGGCGACGGCTGGGCAGATGTCGCAGGCTACGGTCGCGGCGTGTTTCGGCCCCGATTCTTCTGGGATAACAAGAACGGCGGCACCGCTGTCCTAACAGCCGGAATCACGTATGAAGACCGCTCAGGCGGCACGATTGCCGGAGCGGTGCTGCCCGTGACCGGCCAGCCATACACCGAGGCGCTGAAGTCCGCTCGCTACGATCTAGGCGGGAATGCGCAAAGGATTCTCGATGGTCGTTATGTCCTTTCAACTCGCTTCGCAGCTTCCGATCAGGACCACCGTCACCAGTTCGGCGAGGATGTAGAGAAGGATCGTCACGGCCTAATCTTTGGCGAGGTGTCGCTGCGCGGATCGGCACGCAAGAACACATGGGTAGCGGGCGCTGCGGCTCAAAGGGATAGCTACCGGCCTCACGACGTTCCACGTTTTTCCTACACCTATGTTGTCCCAGGCATCTTCGGCCAGGACGACATCGAAGTAGCCCCGTGGATGAGCATTTCAGGCAGCGCCAGGGTCGATTTTCATAATGTGTACGGCACATTCTTCAGTCCCAGAATTTCGGTACTTCTAAGAAAGGCTGGGTGGACAAGCCGTCTCTCGGTTGGGCAGGGTTTCTTTGCGCCAACGCCACTCACCGAAGAGACCGAGGCGGCAGGGCTCGCCAAACTTCAACTGCTCGCGCCACTCAAAGCAGAACGCGGTCGCAATGCCTCTGTCGATCTATCGCGGAGCTTTGGGGCAATATCACTCAGCTCTACGTTCTTCGCTTCCAACATCGATCACCCGGTCTACACAGATCGCGGTGCAGTGTACGAGCTTCTCAATCTGACTGGGCCGACGAGGAATCGAGGCGTGGAGCTGCTGGCAACCTACCGGAAAGCGCCGTTTTCCGTGACCAGCACATATACCTACGTCCGGACCAGCGAACTTGAACCTGTAGGCGGCCGCGCCGATGTGGCCCTTACTCCGCGTCAGAACTTCGGCGTCGTAGGCACCTGGGAAAGGGAAGGCACAACCCGCATCGGGCTTGAGTGCTACTACACCGGAGAGCAGCGCTTGGAGTACAACCCTTACCGCGATGTATCCCGCCCCTACGTTCTGGTCGGTGCCATGGGAGAGCGCAAGGTTACCGCGCATGTGAAGCTCTTTCTCAACCTGGAGAATCTTACAAACGTTCGGCAGACGCGCTGGGATCCTCTGTTGCTACCGAGCCGGGAGTCGGACGGGCGCTGGACGGTTGACGCATGGGCTCCGCTGGACGGGCGGGTTGCTAATGGCGGCGCCAAATTCAGCTTCTAAAACGGGGACAACACTTGGAGCAGGTACTCACAAATACGTCGAAGCAGCAAGCCTCTACCGTGAGGATGCTCCAGCTCGTCACCATCGGATGGATGTGCGTCGAATTGAGCGTCGCACTCTTTGCTGGAATTCGGGCCCGCAGCGTTGCGCTGACTGCCTTCGGTGCGGATAGCGGGATTGAACTGCTTTCAGCTTTTGTCGTTCTCCAGCGTTTCGCCTCTGGATCGATTTCCGAACGCCTCGCTGCCCGAATCTCAGCGGCTCTTCTGTACGTTCTTGCAGCGTACATCGTGGTCACTTCGGCCCTAAGCCTTGTGAGTACCCCGCTCCAGCCGGAGCCTACAGTGCTGGGGATTGGGCTGCTTGTCGTCGCCGCGATCATCATGCCTCTGCTGGGACGGGCGAAGAAGAAGCTGGCAGCGGAGACGGGGAGCCGCGCTCTAAGTGCCGATGCAGCCCAGAGCAACATCTGCGCTTATATGTCGTGGATCGCTCTCGCTGGCCTTCTAGTCAACTTTTTCTTCAATCTCGCGTGGGCCGACTCCGTCGCCGCATTGCTTCTACTCCCCATCGTGCTGAAAGAGGCTAGCGAAGCCAGCAAGGGCGAGGTCTGCCATTGCTAGAGGCCAGAGGAATATAGTTAAGAGGTGCGCAGGCTTTCCAGCGTCGTGGCTGTTTTCATCATGCTCGTCATGATGATGCCGGTCCTTGCGTGCGCAGCGAGTCCGAAGATGACTCAGATGGAACAGGACTGCTGCCAGCAGATGCACGGCAAGTGCGGGGAAATGGCGAAGCAGGGATGCTGCCAGATCGAGGTCCGAAACGACCCTGGCCAGCTACCGGCTCATGTCGTGGCGGCTCCCGTCCTCCCTCTTGTTTTGGTAGCGCTCCTCTATCCTCTAGTGTTCGAACTGCCCGCCTCTGTCGGTCACTCCTGGCAGTTCCCGAGTCAGCATTCTCCTCCGGGTCTTTTGATCGCTTCGACCATCGTTCTCCGCATCTGATTCGCTCCCAGGCCAAATGACCTGCACGCTTCCGCGTGCCTGAAATTCATTTGCAACCAAGGAGTAACGATGAGACATCTCGCCACCCTGGCGGGTGTGTTGATGCTTTCTGCACCGCTCTGGGCCTCAGACCATGGCCCCGTATTCGGCTATGCAACGCCAGTCAATTCTCAAGGGGAGGTAAGCTGCGATGCCGGTATCTTCGGACGCAATGGGAGCCGGGGAACGCAGCTTTCCACCGGCACAGCATGTGGCTATGGCTTAACCCCACACCTCACTTTCACTGCCTTCCTTCCAGCCACCTTCGGTAGCGGATCACTGCCCGAGTCTCGCATCTTCCCGACAGGCGAATGGAGTGCAGGGGCGTCGTGGCGCTTCTTTCACTCCGTCACCCAAGTGGGGAAACGGCTGGAAGCAACAGGCTCACTCGCTCTTGTCGTGCCCGGACCGCAGCCTGATGCGGGCATCCTTGGAAACATCCACCGGGCTCCTGGAGTCGCCGGTACGCTGGCTGCGGGCTTTGCTTCGCGCAGTCAGTACCTCTGGCTTGGGGGCGGGTACACCGGCTTCTTCGAGAAGGGAGAAAGCAGGCGTCCTGACACCATCTCGTGGAGTACGGTGTACGGTTTCCGACCCGCGAAGCTGCGGCGCGGCTACGACCAGTGGGACTACCGTGGCCTCGTGGAGTTCACCGGCGAGCACACCGGGGGCGTACGTGTCCAAAACGCGGTCGTACCCGACAGCAGCTCTACCTCGCTTTGGCTCGGGCCTTCCGTACTCGCGATCTTTAAGAACGTGGCGATCGAAGGCGGCATACAGGCGCCGCTCTATCGAGACGTTTCCACGACCCGTTATGGACGCGAAAACGTCCGCTTCGCCCTCAACTTCAGCTATCTCCGGTTCTCGTCCAAGACGACCAAACACTAAGGACCAGTCATGAATAAGCTCATCGTTCTCGCAGCGCTCTCGCTTTCCACACTCGCCGCCCACGCCGAGTACAACCAAGTCAACATGACCGTCTTCGGGATGGATTGTGCTCCCTGCGCTCATGCGATTCACGTCTCGATGAAGGGCATACAGGGAGTCAATAAGGTCGATGTCGACCTGAACAGCGGCCTTGTTTCGATCCAGCTCGCGGTCGGCAACGGGGCTGGAATGCAGCAGTTCAATCAGGCTGTAGAGAAGAACGGATTCACTCACAAGGACGCGAAGATCGTCGCCAAGGGAAAGATCACCGGCACGGCCGATGCACCTGTGTTTGAGGTGGCCGGCACGAACGATAGGTACTCGCTGAGCGGGTCAGGGACGAACGTCTCTTCCCTGCTCGGCAAGACTGTCAGCATCACCGGCACGCTCCCACAGGCTCCCAAGGGTAAAGTCCCAGACACGCTCAAGTACGACTCCATCTCGGAGGCGAAATGAACGCCGCAACAACCTCGATCGCATCAGAACGCAGGGCCAGACGAGCGGCCCTGCTCAACTACTTCTCCCTGTTCAGCTCGTTCAGCACGCTCATTTGCTGTGCCCTGCCTTCCGTCCTGGTGCTCCTTGGGATGGGAACCGCCGTGGCTTCCCTGCTCTCCGCGGCTCCGTGGCTGGTCAGTCTATCCAGGCATAAGGCTTGGACCTTTAGCGTCGCGGGAACTCTGATTGCATGTAGTTTTGTCATGACCTACGTGATCGCTCCACGCCTTCGTGACGGAGAGACTTGCGATGCAGATGACCCAACGACATGCGGCGAAGTCAGCAAATTGAGCCGGTTCCTGCTTTGGGGTTCGGCGCTTATTTATGGTGGAGGCTTTTTCGTAGCGTACTTGCTTGGACCCATCCTAGAGAGAATGGACCGTTAGCATCAGTTCTGACGAAGGGAGCCTCTCGGCTCCCTTCGCACTAGCATCACCTTCTGAATAACGTCAATTCGTCAATACGAAAATACGCAAAAGCTACCGCTGTCGCGTTCGTTTTGCTTCCGGCCGATCATCCATCTCTTTGAAGAGCAATACGTTCTTCGCTTGAGGCGTCGTCGTCACGAAATCTAAAGCGCCCTGCTCATGCCCCTCAGGATGTTGTTCTCGCCACAGCACTCGCAAGAACTCCGGCCAGTCGTCCTGCACGTAAAAGGTGCGTGTCACCTTCGCGTGACATGGCAAGCACAGCGTCAGCATCTTTGCCGGGTCGCTGTTCCCCGCTTCCCTGTGATGTACCGCCACCGAGCGCTTCCCACGCTTCAGAGTTGTGCATCCTGGAACGCGGCAGCGATAGTCGTCACGCTTCAGCACTTCCTCACGATGACCGCCGAAGTACTCCTCATCCTGGCGCTTCAGCGTATAGCACGTCGAGCACAGGCCCTTTGCGAGAACCTTGGCGTTCCCACAGGGGCAATGCATCACGATCTGCTTCGGCTTCGTCATGAGGAGCCCGCGCCGATCGCTTTCGTTCTATAGCGATGCAGAGTCATTCTCGAAACCCCAAATTCTCGCGCAAGCACCGACGGCTTTTCCCCGGCTTCAAACCTTTGGACGAGCGAAGCGACGACTTCCGCACTCAGCGTTCTTGGCCTGCCTTTGTAAACGCCGCGCTTTTTCGCAAGCTCAATTCCCTCTCGTTGGCGCTCACGAATCAGTTGCCTCTCAAACTCTGCAATGGCTCCCATAACGCTCAACAGCAGATTCGCCATCGGCGAGTCCTCGCCGGTGAAGATGAGATTTTCCTTGCGGAACTCGACGCGTATGCCTCGTTCTGTCAAGCCGAAGACCAGCTTGCGAAGATCATCCAGGTTGCGGCCCAGCCGGTCCATCGAGTGACACACCACGGTGTCTCCCTCGCGGACGAACGAGAGCATGGCTGTGAGCTGCGGCCGTTTTACGTCTTTGCCTGAAACGTGATCCACGAAACGGCGGTCCACCGTCACGCCTTCGAGCTGCCGATCCTCACGTTGGTCGAGCGTGCTCACTCGGATGTATCCGACGCACTGCCCCTTCGAGGGTCGAGCCGACTTTGCGGCTTTTGCCGGTGGTGTGGACCGAGCCGATTTCGCAGCCTTCGTCGGCTTCGTCTGTCTCGCGCTCTTTTTTGTAACAGTAAGCTCTTTGACCCGCACCATTAGCCGTATCATAAAGGAGAATTCAACCTTTTCGATACGGGATTTCGATAGAGGCTGTTACGTATCGTTGAGGTATACCCGTTGATACGTCGCCTGTCGCTCTCAATTTTGAAATAAACTAGGTGTTTTGACGAACCGACCTGGAACGGAAATGTCCTTGCTACCGACAACATCGACGAACCATCTCGGTCAGTTCTTCACGGCGCCATACGTCGGAGAGATCCTGGTCTCGAGAATCAAGACCAACCCGAAGCTCGTTATCGACTTGGGGTCAGGAAGCGGCGTCCTTAGTTCGGCAGCCTTACGGCGCTGGCGGCATGCGAATCTCGTGAGCGTCGATATTGACGCTCGGATCGCAACGAAACACCCTCACCATTTCACAAAGGCTGAACTGGGACGCTTTGCTCATGTCCATGCTGACGCTCTATGCCTTGATGTCAGTTCACGTATAGGGGTCCGGCAGGGCAGTGCAGACGTCGCCGTTTGTAATCCTCCTTACGCAAGACTGCGCTGGAGGAAGCATTTCGATGCACTTTTGGATGAAGTTGGGCTGAGAGTGCTGCCTGCCTCCTCTGACATACCGGCAGAGTTGATGTTTATCGCTCAGAACCTACGGCTGCTGAGTCCCGGTGGGCAAGCAGGCATCATTGTGCCCGATGCGTTAATCTCAGCTCAAAAATACGCTCCTCTTCGGCGAGCATTGATTCGAGAGCATTCCGTCAAATCTGTAATCCAGCTACCGATTGGGTCCTTCAGGGGAACCGAAGCTCGTGGCCACATCCTACTCTTGGCAAAACAGACTCCAAGCACGCGAACGATTGAGCTAATCGAACTTGTGAAAGGAAAGGGGCTTAGCCGCTCCGTACACATAAACTTCGATGAAGCCGAAGCCCGCCTAGACTTCGACTATCATGCCGTTCGTCGGGCTGATGCCTACTCTTCGGGTATAAAGCTGGCTGATGTGACTGAGGCCGTGAGTCGCGGCACCTTTAGTTCGGCGGAGATAAAAGCGCTACAGGTACCAACCTTTCATTTGGCAGACTTTGCTGCTCAAGACAAACATCGAAAGGTACACCTTTCTGGGAACCTCAGCTTGATCTCAGAGTTCCCAAAGAGCACAGTTGCCAGACCAGGTGACATTCTGCTTGCTCGGATCGGACGTCACCTTGAGCGTCAGCTCTGTCTAGTGACAAGCGGATACGCTGTTCTGTCAGATTGTGTGTACCGCCTCGAGGTTCCTCGTCAGCACCGCACTCGAGTGATGCGCTACCTGTCCTCAGATCATGGTCGCGCCTTGTTGGGTTCGGCGGCGCACGGATCAGCGGCACGACACCTGTCCAAAGCTGATCTTCTTTCTATGCCACTCGATTCGCTGTGAGGAGATGGATTGCCTAAGCAAACTGCACATCGTGATCTAAAAGGCTCGCAGGTCGAAATTGACCAGGACCAATTCGAGGTAGTTGAGCAGCGCGCAGACTATATACCCGCCGCGCAGCTCATCGACGGTACGGCCACTGCCGACTTGCTCAACCGTGTTCATCATGCCTTGATGGCGAAAGGTACCACGTTGATTGTCGGGCCTCGTGGCTGCGGCAAAACGCACATGATGCGATACACATCGGTCGTCTGTCAGGATTCCAAAGACTTACCGTTCTGTGTGTACGTGAGTTTCAACCGCTATTACCGTCTTGAGCCGCTCACAAAGGCTCGGTCAAACGCCATAGATCTTTTCCACGCATGGGTACTCGCACGCATTGTGCTAGGTGTTAATGAAACGCTTTCGTCCATCACCTTCCCTTCCCTTTTCCAGCAGCAGTCTCTCAACCTGTTGGAGTTTCCCGCCCCTCGGTACCAATCTCTTGTAGACAAGCTAGAGCGCGGCTTGGGTTTGGATGACCAGGAAGAGGAAGTGTTCAACAGCCTATCAATAGAACGATTAAAGGTTCTGATCGATTCGGCTGCTCACGCTTCCGGTCGGAAGCGATCGGTTCTCCTGCTCGATGACGCAGCGCTGACGCTCACCCCCGAGTACCTGCAAGAGCTGTTCGACATCATCAGGTCCATCAAGAGTCCTACCATCGCACCCAAAGCCTCGGTGTACCCAGGAACAACCGAGTATGGCCCCCGTTTCCATGCAACGCAAGAGGCTCAGATCTTATCGGTATGGCTTTCAATTGATGATCCTGAATACTCAGAAGTGATGGGGGCAATTGCGAGGCAGCGGTATCCGGAATTCGACAAGATTCCACCCGATGCTTCTGAATACCTCAAGTTTGCTTCGTTCGGCATTCCTCGCGCTTATCTGATGATGTTGCATCAATACCGGCTTTCGTCGGAACGCTCCCAACAAAGTTTGAATCGGATCGTCGAGGAACATGCGACTGCGCGAGTTGAGGAGTATAGGTCCTTGGCTCTGAAGGCACCGCGCTTCGCCACTCTAATCCGAAAGGGAGAAGAAGTTTTTAGGACCACAGTGAGGGCGTTGAAAGATCAGAATGACGTTCTGGAAAACAGAAACGAAAAGCAGCTTCTAATCGGCATTTCGGGGGCCGAACCTTATCCGCTTATAGGGCGCATGCTTCATCTCCTCATGGAGGCAGGTTTGCTCTTCGAACATCCCAAGGTTTCTCATGGGGGACCAGATCGCACCTATGATCGCTACACCCCTCATTTGGCTGCGCTCCTGCAGGTCCGTGCGTTTTCTGGCAAGGAGCGCGGCACGTCCCCTCGTCAGGTCGTTGAAGCCTTAAAGAGACGCTCAACAAAACATCCATTGCGGCGAAGTCTGACCAGCCTAATCGACAAGAGTGAGCTAGATGCTCTCAGGCTCGACCTTCCCCCATGCGCTAAATGTCATACCCCACGTCTTTCGGAGGGGCAGCGCTTCTGCCATCAGTGCGGAAACGAGCTTTCAGATGTTTCTACTTTTGCCCGTTGCATGTCACTGTCCCTAACGCAAGTGCCTGGACTCACCTCGTGGCTGCGGGAACGAATCGAAGAGGATCTGTCACAGATCAAGACAATTGGTGATCTTCTTGCGCACCAGGACCCCGGCACCGAACTCCGAAAGATTAAACGAGTCGGGCAAAAACGAGCAGCAAAAGTCATCGATGCAGTAACCATTTTCGTAGACGAGTTCTTGTCATGAGCGGACGCCGCACTACAAGTATTGCTGGGGACTTCTCTGATATCTGCAGCGTCTCGCCGCCTGCTCGAAAGTTGGAGACACACGAGCTGTTCGACACGACGAATGCCGCTCCTACTAAATCGCCTCTCGATCTCTTTTTGGGGAATGCAAACCGTCTCAATTTGCTGTACCTTCCTGGCGCACAGCCATTCGATCCTCTAATGGGAACGCTGATTCTCCTTGGCTATGTGTCTGCCGTCGAAAGTTATATTCGCGCAGTCGTCCGCGGACTGATCAACATCGACGCGTATGCCAAATGGAGTGCAAAAGAAAGGCAGGTTTCCTTCGGAGCTGCGTTGTCCTATAGCCATGATCTGCTTCCTGAGGCCCTCCTTGAACGAACGTCTCTCGCTAGCGGAGATCAGATCAAAAAAACATTTAAGGATCTGATCGGAGTTGACCTTCCCGTGAGTGAGCTGAAGGCACCCTTAGACACCTTTGAGAGGGTTTGCCAACTGCGACATTGCTGCACGCACCGATTTGGCCGATTAGGCACCTACAATGCTGAGAAGCTGGGTCTCGATTTGCACCGTGTGGCTTTAGACAAACCTCTGAAGCTCGACGCCGCCAGTCTCACTGAAATAGCTGACAATCTTCGAATCCTAGTGAAGACGCTAAACCGCAACACATTTGCGGCTGTACTGAAGCGCACAGCACAGTATGCGCCTTCGGCTCCAGGAAGAACTCCACGAGATCCTGACGCTTTCGTATTTGATGTTGACTGGAATTGGAAATTCCAAAAGGACAGAACACGGTTTCTGAAGTATTACAACCTCTTCAAGACCGAGGACGATGCCGTTCCATCGCTGCCTGCAAGAGACCTATACGACCGTTTCAAAGCCTTTCACAATAGGCCGCGCGGATAGCGTCACCGCTCTAAGCGTGGGCTGAGGTCAGCCGACGCAACCCGCCAGCCGAAGGGTCGTACACAAACTCGGTTATCGATTCATCCTGGATGCGCTCCATGATCTCGTTGATAACGGGTAGCGGAACCACGAACCACTCTCTTGGCTCTACCGGTATGCCAAACCGGTCAGGTACGTGAAGCTGAAGCTGGGCCGACGCCAAGATGCGGTGGATTGTTTGTTCAAACTTGAATTGCTTGATGTTGGCGAGTTTCCAAGTGGCAACAATCTCCACTGGGGCGAGCAAGTAGGTTGGGTCTCGTTCGGCGTTGCCGATTCTGTCCTCGACACGGCCTCCTGTCACCCCAATTTTGAAGAGCACATCGCGCATCGCCGCAATCTGCGGTTTGGTCGAGAGGCTTCGCAGCACGTAGATCGTTCCACTTGGAATGTCCCCGTCTTCCAAAGTGCCTCCGAAAAGTGGACCCATGCTTCCCTGGGTGAGACGGCGGCCTTGTCTTTCCGGCTCATAGAGCGCGCGCTGTAAGGATCGCTGCAGTAGTACGCCGCCAACTACGTCACTTTTGTTGGAGTCACCCTTACGCAGGCGCTTGAGCGTGGTCTCTTTTTTATCGAAAGCGGCTAGAAACTGGAATGGAAACTCCAGAGCATTGAACTGCTCCGCTGCGAGATCCGTTACCGCCGCCTCAATTTCAACTGCGTTCATAGCTAAGTATCGCAGAGCCACGTGCGCGATATTCATCTCCCTCGGGGCCGTAACTTACTTGCAAACGGCAGGTTCAGCGGGATCGCACCTTCGGAAGCTCGTCCCGGCAACAAAACCCCGGCCTCCTGTCTTGGAGACTCCCCATCCCAGCGGGCCTGTTCGAGTCTGTTACGAAACTCAGAAAGCGCTAAACAGAGGTGTTTGCAGCCCCATTGAATCTTTGGCGATTTCCGACTGTGCTTGGCCTAATGCGCGGGAAGTTCTCGCAACCGCCGACGTTCAGCGATTTGCCCGTCGGAGAGGCGTGCATCGTAGATTGACCGGGGTTCTATAGTTCGAGAGGTCAGCGTCGCGATGCAGACGATCAAGAGCAACGGAAGTACGAACGAGCGGTCACGGGCCGCCGATAGGCACCGATTCCAAGAGAAATCCATGAAGCCGTGGCAAGATGCATGGCCGCCTCCTAGCCTTCGGATTCCTCACCTCATCGATTCGTCGCACTCAGTCCTACAGACGGCCCGAGTGAAGGTCAGGTCGAGAGGATCATCGTGGGATCGTGCGAGTTCTATCCCATGGTATTCGCCTGACACTGATTTTTTTGTTATGAGCGTAGTCAGATACCTCTGTTTCCTATCAAAGCGCCGATGCCGGCGGTTACTGCCATAGCGAACGCTCCCCAGAAAGTGACTCGCACTACGCCCTTCCAAATGGAAGCTCCTCCAACGTATGCGGCTAGTCCACCTAGGACGGCCAGGGTGAGTAGTGAGCCGATCACGATCAAGGGTGTGGCGTGCAAGACGGGTGCAAGAAGTGCGAGACAGAGCGGAAGTGCCGCACCTACAGTGAAGCTCGCTGCCGAAGCGAGTGCAGCTTGTACCGGCCGCGCGTTGCTCTCATCGGTTATCCCCAGCTCATCGCGCATATGAGCGGCGAGAGCATCGTGGCGCATAAGCTCTTGCGCAACCTGCGTGGCCAAATCAGCGCTTAGGCCCCGCCGCACGTAGATTTGAGATAACTCCGCCTGCTCACCGATTGGGTCTTCAGCAAGCTCTGATCGCTCGCGTTCGAGTTCCGCGGCTTCGGTGTCGGCTTGAGAATGAACGGAAACGTACTCTCCGGCCGCCATAGACATGGCACCAGCAGTAAGGCCAGCAACTCCAGAAAGAAGGATGCTGCCACGCGAAGCCTGCGCACTTGTGACTCCAAGCATAATGCTTGAAACGGAGATTACACCGTCATTTGCACCAAGGACGGCAGCACGTAGCCATCCAATTCTGTCTTGCTTGTGGTGTTCACGGTGTCTTCGCATTGTTCGTGTTCCTTTCATATTGGCTTCTGATCTGAGAATCCCTTACTGGCCAAATGCCAGTTTTGCGGCAAGCAATACCAGAAGAACAACAAAGCCTCTTCGAAGTACGATGTCAGGCAGGTGCTGGGCCCAGGCTCCTCCGAACCAACCTCCAATAGCAAAGCCAACGCCGATGAGCATCGCCAGTTTTACGTCGACATGTCCAGCTTTGTAATAGGTCAAGAACGCGAAGATGCCGATGGGCAAGAGAATAGTAGCAACTGACGTGCCTTGCGCCCGCTTTTGAGACATCCCGTAGAAAAAGGTTAGAGCTGGAATCAGGAACGCCCCGCCTCCAATGCCGATCAGACCAGAGATGGCACCGATCACCACACCGATAAGCAGACCTCCCAACATTGCCAAGGGAGTCATGCGGTGATCTTCTTCGGCTGGTTCCAGGGCATCCGCCCCAGTACCGAAGCCATCATGCAGGTGTTGCTGACGCCAGCGAAGATCAACCCCACTCCTACCAGTCCGGCTGCTGCGAAGAAATACTTCCACACGAGCGAGCCGAGCAGCACGAAGAGCAATACCAGGGAGCCCGCGACGACCCGCACCTGCCGCTCCATGGCCCAGGGCTTGTGTTGTGCGGTCAAGATGGAGCGCCCCGAGTGCTTCCAGGCTTCAATGCCTCCGTCGAGAATTTCAACGGAGAGAAATCCCTTCGCGCCGAGAAGCTGCTTTGCTTGCGTCGCGCGCCTACCACTTCGGCAGACGAGTTTTAGGGGCTGCGAACGGTCCCATGCCTCGCACGTGACTGTCAGCTTTCCGAGGGGGACGAGCTCTGAACCTTCGATATGTTCTGCTGCATACTCTGGGTATTCTCGAACATCAATCAGTCTCATCTGCCTAACCTCAATGGTGACTATATGACCGTATGGTAATATAGTCAAATGAAGACCACGCATGGCATGAGTGAGAAGATGCTGGACCTGGTTGCCCGCCGCTTCCGGATGCTGGGCGAGCCCTACCGTTTACGAATCCTGCAAGAACTTGAGGTGGGAGAACGTTCTGTCGGCGAATTGGTTGCCGCGCTGGACGGAAATCAATCGAATGTCTCGAAGCACCTGCAGGTTCTGTATGACGCGGGTTTGGTTGGCCGCAGGCGTGACGGAAACTCGATCCTCTATGGCATCAGCGATCCCATGGTGTTTAAGCTCTGCGCCTTGGTTTGTCAGAGTGAGGCAGATAAGAAGCGCCGCGATTTTGAAGAGCTGGGTAAGCCCGTAGCTGCAAGGAGCAAACGATGAACGTGAAGCAATTCGAAATCCCAGGCTTATCTCAATACGCCTACGTGATCTCGTCCGAAGGCGAAGCCATCGTCATTGACCCCATACGTGACTACAACCGCTACCTTGAGTACGCCGAAAAGCAAGGGCTAACCATCAGGTATGTAACCGAGACCCACATCCACGCCGACTTCGCATCAGGAGCCGCCGCGTTGGCAACAGCTACGGGCGCGGAACTTGTCTTGAGTGGACACGATGAGGGAGAGCTATACCGCTATGCCATGCCGCACCGTACGCTCCGCGATGGTGAGGAACTGTCGCTTGGCAAGATCAAGGTAAGAGCGATACATACTCCAGGGCACACCCCGGAGCATCTTTCCTTCCTTCTGCTTGGTGAAGGCACAGATACGTTCGAACCGACGGCACTTTTTTCGGGTGACTTCCTCTTTGCCGGTTCTCTAGGAAGACCGGATCTTCTGGGGGGTGGAGAAACACAGCGACTCGCAAGGGAGCTATATCGGAGTGTGCATGAGCGGATCGCAATGCTGCCTGACGAAGTCCGTGTTTGTCCAGGTCACGGTGCGGGGTCGCTCTGTGGCTCTGGCATGAGCGATCAGACGGAATCGACTCTGGGTGAGGAACGAAGGACGCAGCATCTCTTCAGACTCGATGAAAATGAGTTTGTCCGTGAGATTCTGGCAAGCGCTCCTCCACTGCCAACCTACTACCCACGGATGAAGGCACTCAACTCTTCCGGAGCGGTCGACGTTCACGAAGTTGCATCACCGAAGCCGTTGTCACCAGGCCAGTTCAATCTCCACATGAAGAATGGTCATGTCACGCTGCTCGATCTTCGTAGACCTGAGGCGTTCGGTGGCGCGCATATACCAAATGCCATCAACATTGGAGCCGGACAGAATTTGTCACTCTGGGCTGGTTGGTTGCTGGACCCCGAGACCCAGATTTTGCTGATCGGAGACTCTGGAACTATCGAAGAAGCTCGCCTTTCTCTCTTGAGGGTTGGCCTCGATTGTGTTGAGGGATATCTTGCGAAGGGCTTTCCAACCTGGATCGAATCCGGCCTTCCTATCGCTCGCACGAGGCAGCTTTCGACGCAGGAAATGCACGATCGTGCGAGTAGCGTGGAAGTTGTGGATGTACGGAGCGATCAGGAGTGGAAAGCAGGCCACATCGCAGGAGCGAAGCACATCATGCTGGGCGATCTCACCAAGCGCCTTCAAGAACTGCAGAGCAGTCTCCCACTCTACGTCGCGTGCGGCTCGGGTTACAGGTCGAACATCGCAGCAAGCTTGTTGCAACAGGCTGGCTTTACCGATGTCAGCAGTATGGCAGGTGGCATGATGGCCTGGAATGCCCAACACCTTCCCCTGGGAGATGTTTGAGGCACATGACCCCATCTCTCACCGATAAGTTCACCTTATTGACCAGAAGAACTTGATCTTGGACTGCGCCTCTCCACAGAGCCACACTTCATATGGAGAGAAAACGTGGATTCCAAGAAGATTTTCTTTGTCGGTGTGATCATCGCTGCCAGTGGCCTGGTGTCGCCGCCGCTGGCTCTTTTGGCGGGCATCGTGTTCGGCTTTTCCGTGGCGCATCCCTATCGGGCTGAAAGCCACTCGCTCGCGAAGTTCCTGCTTCAGGCCTCGGTCATTGGCCTTGGCTTTGGGATGAATCTGCATGAGGTGATTCACGCCGGCCGGTCCGGTTTTGTGTACACAGCCATCAGCATTACCTTCGCCATTGCTCTGGGCTTGTTGCTTGGCAAGTGGATGAAGATCGCCCCCAAGGCTTCCTTCCTCATCACCTGCGGGACTGCGATCTGCGGTGGGAGCGCCATTGCGGCACTCGCTCCCATCACAGATGCAAGCGAAGAAGACATGGCCGTCTCTCTCGGAACCGTGTTCACCCTCAATGCGGTGGCGTTGCTCGCGTTCCCCCTGATCGGCTGGTGGCTTCATTTCACGCAGGATCAATTCGGCCTGTGGGCCGCTCTGGCCATCCACGATACGAGTTCTGTTGTGGGGGCAGCAGCGAAGTATGGTCCCCAGGCTCTTGCGGTGGGAACAACGGTTAAGTTGGCGAGGGCGCTTTGGATCGTCCCCCTGTCGTTTGCGACGGCGATGTTCACGAAGAGCAAGGCGAAGGTTCAGTTCCCGTGGTTCATTCTTCTATTTCTGCTCGCGGCAGTTGCCAGCACGTACCTCCCATCATTCTCCAGCATGTATATGCCGCTCAACCATCTGGGCAAGATCGGCCTGACAGTAACGCTGTTTCTTATCGGCACGGGGCTCTCCAGGGAGACCTTCCGCCAGGTCGGGGTGCGCCCAATGGTCCAAGGAGTCGTGCTTTGGGTGGTTGTTGCAACCCTCTCCCTGCTGGCAATACGAAGCCACCTCATCGGGATTTAGAAAGCGACGGGCGATAGACTTATGAAGGAATCAGACAGGTTCGTTGCTAAAACTTCCAATGCTTCGTGCAACACGCCGAAGGAGCGTCATGCGATGGAAAACTTTCGTCTTAAGGTGTTCCGGACTGTTGCGCAAAGCCTGAACTTTCGAAAGGCATCGGAGGCGCTCTTCATCTCGCAACCGGCGGTGACTCAGCAGATCAAGGCGCTTGAAGATGAGATCGGCACACCTGTCTTCGATCGCACCAAAGGAAAGGTCACACTCACCGAAGCAGGTACAGCACTGCTTGGCTTCGCCGAACGCCTGAAGTCTCTTGCGGATGAAGCAGCGCAGACAGTTGCTGAGATCTCTGGGCAACACCGCGACGAGCTTCGCGTTGGAGCCTCTCAGACCATCGGGCAATATCTTCTGCCGAACCTCTTGGCAGGTTTTCTGAAGTCGCACGGCAACGTCGCATTGTCTGGAGCTAGCGGCAACACGGATGAGGTGTTACAGGAGCTAGCGGATCATAAGATCGATCTTGCTTTGATTGAAGGTCCAAGTTCGCGCGGCGATGTGAAGAGCGAGCCATTCATGGAAGACCACATGGTGCTCGTTGTCCCGCCAGACCACGAGTGGGCGGACAGCGAGGTCGATGTTGCCATGCTACGAGAGATGCCATTGATTACACGCGAACTTGGTTCCGGTTCACGACGCGTCGTCGAGAATGCGTTGACAGAGGCTGGGATACGCGTACAGAGCATTCATATCGCATTGACCCTCGACTCGACCGAGGGCTTGCTGAGTGCTGTTGAAGCTGGACTTGGCGTGGCGTTCGTATCGCGCTGGGCCGTGAGGAACCAGCTTTCGCTGGGTACATTGAAGCTTGCACGAGTCAAAGGCGTCAAACTGTCTCGTGTGTTCTCCGTGGCCTATCGCATCGGCCCAGTGCCGGTCGGTAGCGCAGGAGCCTTCCACCGCTTCCTGCTCCAAAACGCCTACGACGTTGTGCCTCGCACTACCGGAAAGGCATCCGAGAAGACAGCGCGAAAGAGGATCACGAAATGACGAGGACGCCCCCAACCCGTCCTTCGGAAGACAATTTGCGCGTCTGGTGCTGCGGCTATCTGTCGGTTGCCGAAGTCGCAATCTACGTCATCCTGGGCGTACTGCTTTGTGCGGCGGCTGCGGTCGGCATCGCCGGTGCCGTGCATCTTCTGTGGGTTTCTATCAAAGACTGGACCGGAACGAAGGCCGTCTTCGAACTCATCGACCGATTGCTCTTTGTCCTCATGCTGGTCGAGATTCTCCATACTGTCCGTATCTCGATCAAGTCCCACATGCTGGTCGTAGAGCCGTTCCTGATTGTGGGGCTCATTGCCATCGTGCGGCGTCTTTTAGTGCTGACGTTGCAGGCAGAAGCGCTCACCTCGAACAATTCCGGCGCACAGAACGGGGCCATGTTCCACTCCGCGATGATCGAGATGGGCGTGCTAGGAGGTCTCGTGGCTGTGCTCGTCACAGCGATTTACGCCATGAGGCGAACACGACCGAAGGCAGCCGATGCGGAGTTGAAAGACATCGTCGCCGACACACAGTAGCCTGCCGGGTTCATCTCTACCGAAATAAATCCCGCAGGCTCTTGTCTGAACTGATGGTGAACTGAATCGAGTGATTTTGTTCGGCTACGATTCCATTGCTCAGCGGGCGGTACTGAAACATATAGCCAAATTCCAGGTTCGTTTTTTCGGCGATGCGCCAGCCCAGTCCGCCATACGTTCGATTCTGATTCAATACGGTGAGCTCATTCGTTGGAGCAATGCGGAACGCGACCTCGTCGTAGGCCTTGTAGAAGTCTGGCAGTGGCCCGTTCGACGCGCTGGCTTCAACCTTCGCTTCCAAGCGGTAGCGAACACGTTGCCGAAAGGAGTAGCGGATGTCAACGTGCTCCCGTCTGCTTCCTGCGAACGTGTTCTCCAGACGTGCCGATTGCTTCAGCTTGATCCGACCGAGCTTGTCGTCACGGTCGTATTGCGTGTAGACGGTGTGTCGCGGCTCGACGCCAAGAATCGTTGCACTGTTCGCAGGAGGTGAGTTGCGAACGTAGGTGTAGCCCACCGTGATGCGCTGAGATTCTGCGACCTTGCGAAAGAGGCCGGGACGAAGGAGCAGTTGTTGGCTGTTTGCGACAAACGGTGATCTGCGAAGCTGGCCCTCAAGGTGAAGCCCCCATTTGCCCTCACTGGGCTTCCTGGCAAAGGTGTGATCGCCAATGTAGGCGAACCATGCGCTTTGCATCACGCCGTCATTTGGGTAGCTCTGGGCGGCTAAGACTCCCGTAGGAAGCAAAAAGGCGAGAATGAGGATACGGCTCACCCTCGCTGATTCTCCTCAGCGTGTTTGCGATACATCTCTTCCTTTTCAAGCATGGTGTATTTGGGTGCTTCCACCCACTTCCGGAAAGATGGTCTCAATATCCACACCAGCACGAAGGCAAGAGCAAAGAGTGTCACGACGATAACGATAGCGTTGATCATGGATGGGCCATCTCCATTGGCTTGCCGTACATACTCTGGATGTACGGGATGAGACTCTCGATCTCCTGCTGCGTCAGACGTGACTTCCATGCTGGCATGGCGCTTCCAGAGATGCCATCATTCAGAACGATCCGAGCACGTTCCGTGGACGGCTGGCGAACTTGGAAGTTCACAGGAGAGGGTTTCAGAGCTCCTGCTGCGGGACCATCGCCACGTCCCGTTGCGCCATGGCAACTAACGCAGTTCGCGGCATACAGTTTTGCCGCTCCCGCCTGTTGATCTGGAGACAGCATTGGTGAAGCTGTTTTCGCTTCGAGCGAGCGGACATAGGTCGTCACGTCTTCCAGATCACTCTTTTCCAACTGTCTCCAGGTCGGCATGGCAGAGCCAGAGACACCGTCCCACAATACGGTAGCGAGGTGTGCCTCCGAGAAGTGCTCCATGTGCAGGTCGATGGCGCGTGGACGCAACGCGGCACCCGCGAGGCCTTTGCCGTCCGCATTGTCTCCGTGGCAGCCAGAGCAGTTATGGGCATACACATCATGTCCATGGGCCAGACGGTTGGGATCGGGCGACTGCGCCATCGCAAAGATCGGGGCAGCATCATCCAGGCCAAAGGCAGTGACGCGAGGGTGGGTGTCGGGAACACCTTGGGAGCCATAGCTGGAGCTCATCTCCATCGCCATGCCGTGGTCTACTTGTTGATCGCCAGACTCTCCTGCATTGTTGCGCTCACGGCCTAGCGATTGGAGGTAGGCGACGAGATCATAAGCGTCCGAGCCGGGCTTCGCTGCATCGCCGTGGAACATCCATGTGTAGCCGGGCATGATGGAATCAGGCACGGTGCTGCGCGGATTGTAGAGATGAGCGTATTGCCAGTCTTCGGTGCGGATGCCGTTTTCACGCGCGAGATCGGGACCGATTCGGCGGGTTCCCCAGAGCTGCGGATAATCATATTGGGTCTCCCACGCCGCCGTTGGCGCGCCGAAGCGCTGCACGTCGGAAAGAATGGTGCGCACCTGCTCCGTGTGGCAATAGGCGCATCCCTCACGACCATAAAGCTGTCGGCCATGTTCTTCCGACGCGGTGAGACGCTGCATGGACTTGGGTGCGGTGCGGTCGATCTCCGCTTGCAGGTTTCGTCCGGGGATGATCGCTAGCACAACGAAGGAGAGTGCAAAAAAGCCGAAGCCCGCAACGAACGCAACAACGAAGGCATGGCTAAGGATCGACGGCACACCATGATCGACTGCGTTCGGTTCATGGCTTTCATCCTGCAAGGGCTTCGCATCGGTGCGCGTCAAGTCGGCCGCTGGTTGCGCCGCGGGGTTCCGTGGACCGGTAACAAGCCCAACCCAAAAGAGGATGAAACCTGCGATGATCGGGAAGCCCGATAGGATACGCGTAAACCAATAGGGATACGCGGCTCGAACCGAGTCGATCCATGGAGCGCGGCTTACCCACATCTGCCCCTCAACCAGCCCTGCTGCAGTCAGGTCAACAACCATCAGGCCGAGGCCAATCGTAAGCAGCCAGAAGGCCCAATTCATCGCACGGCTGCTGTAGCGTACGCCCGGTGTGTTGCTCCAGACGTGGGCTAATGCACCCGCCGCGGTGAAGCTCGCAAAGCCGATCATCGCAAGATGCGAATGACCGATTACCCAGTCAGAAAAATGGATGAAACGGTTGATGGGCATGAATGCCTGCATTGAACCCTGCAGGCTGACGACGAGGTAGGCGACGACGCCGAACCAAGTAAAACGCAGCGCGACATTGCCACCAACCTTGTCACCAGAACCGCGCAGCGAGAGGAGCAGGTTCGTGACGACAAGGATCACGTCGAGACCGAGGTATGCAGAGGCGATGATCGCGCCTCGCTGAGCACTCATTGGAATGGCGGAATAGACGTAGTGGTGTGTGCCATTCAGCGGATAGATAAAGAACAGCAGCCAGAAGCCCAGCATCGAGATGAAGTGGCTATAGATAGGGCGCCTGGTTGTGGCCGGGATGACGTAGTAGGCCATCGCGACGGCAAGCGGAGTGACGAAGAGACCCACAGCATCATGAATCCAGAGACCGCTGAAGGCAGCTCCCTTCGCTCCGGGCACAAGCTCTGGGACGATGTTGCCGATGGTATAGGCGAATGTTGTGAAGACGAGGCCACCGATGATGTACCAGCCGGAGACATAGAGTTCTCCCGCAGGCACCCGGAAGAATGGCTTCACAAACTGGTACAGCAACAGGCAGAAGGAGAGGATGACAAAGACATCCACGATGAGCGGGAATTCCGCCCACTCCAAAGGCTGACTGAAGCCGAGACATACCAGTACCCATCCTGGCAGTACTACTACGAAGTTCCAGACCCAAAAGATGGTCCATCCCAGCTTGCGGCTGGTTACGGGCCTGCTCGTCAACCGAGGTACCACGTAATAGAGGAACGCGATGAAGGCGTTGCCCAGCCATCCGAAGAATATCCCCTGCGTGTGGTTGTACCGAAGACGTCCCCAAGTCTCCCACGCGTGACCGCCCATGAAGTTCGGAAAGTTGAACTTCGTCGCAACGAGTATGCCGAACAACGCCGAGATCACGACTGTGATCAGAGCTGCGTGTCCGTGCCAGCGGATCAGATCGTGTTCCGTGCGCGGCAGCGCAAGCGTTCTCTTGTTCAGGCGTGTGTCCGCCCCGTAGGTTGATTCCTTCATGCCATCCGTCCTTGCGTGGTGCTGGCCAAACTATTTTGTGTTCTGTGTCGGAGCTGCGGGCGGGTCTTCCTTGCCGTGCCAGGCCACCAGATAATCGACGATCGGCTTCTGCTCCTCAGGCGTAATGGGAGCACCGTACGCCTTGACCATCTTCGCGACCTCAGTCGTCCATGTCTTCCGCGGGAAGATCGGCTGGTTCAAGACGTAGCGTGGCGAATGGCAGATAACGCACTGGGTTACGAACTGTTCGCGGCCTGGGCCCGCCGGCATATCCGGCTGGTGATACTCCAACTGGATGTCCTTTACGGGTTGCAACTCGGTGAGCTGCGAGACAGGGATAGCCTTTGCTGCAGGCGCGGGCGGTAGCGAAGCCTCCCGACCAGAACGGCCCCAAAAGGCATAGCCGAGGATGAGCAGCGCAAAGATGCCGAGGATGCCGAGAACGCGAAAGGTCTGCATTACACCACCTCCACGGCAAGCGATTCGACGACACGGCGGCGATAGCCGCCATGGTTCCACTCATAGTCGGGCTGTGTCTCGCCATTTGCATTGGTCGCTCTGCATTTCAGCGTGGCCGTGCCCGTTTCTGTTGGCGTCCACCGAGCCTTCCAGCGTCTCCAGGAATACTTGTCGATGACAGCGTCAAGCTGGGCATCACCCCATGTCCTGCCACCATCCGTAGACACTTCCACGCGACGGATGCCTGCCCCGTCGTCCACAGCGATTCCCTCGACAATGCACGGAGAGCCTTTATGAAGCTTGCCGCCCGCTTCCGGCGAGACAAAGATCGCTCGTGTCGGATAGTTCGTTAGCGGAGTTGTCGTCTCTGTCGGATGCTTCGGGTCTTCGGTAAAGCCCGGTGTCACCGGAATGCGATAAGCAGTCTTCACCCAGAAATTGTCGAGCGGCTCCGTACGCAAAGTGATCTGAGAAAGCGCCTTCACCCAGTAGGTAGCAAACCAGCCCGGGACGACCAATCGGATCGGAAATCCGTTCAACATCGGCATGGGCGCGCCGTTCATCTCATATGCGATCATCGCGTCGCCCTGCAGTGCATGATCGATGGTGAGCGGCTTCTCGAAATGGGGAGAGCTTTGCAATGGCGGCTCATCCAACCCACGGAAGCTTGCTTCGACGGCGTTGCCCTGTACTCCAGCCATCTTCAACACATCGCGCAGGAGAACGCCCTTATAGTGGGCATTGCCCATCGCACCATTTGTCCACTCCGCGCCCGGAACCTGGGGACGAAAGAAGCTACGAGAGTTGCCAGCGCATTGGCTGAAGACCGTGGCACTGACGGGCTCAAACTTGGTAAGCAAATCCTGGAACGAAAGCTGCAACGGCGTCTTGACCGCTCCCATGAAATTGAGGCGGAAGGTGCGCAGGTCAACATGCGTGGGAAGCCCAGCGTAATGCCAGCGGACAAAGTAGGCGTCGTTCGGCGTCAGGTCCGTCTTGAAGTAATGCATGGGCGTTTCAAGCAACGGGGGCCGATCCGCGAGCATGATCAGGTCAGCCTTCTCGGGATACCGCGCCCACGGCCTCATATCTACCGGCCCTTGGCCAAGGTGGTCGGGCAGACCTGCCTCTGTGAACCGGCGGAAGAGCGAACCCGAGGAGCAGCCTGCCAGCGCAGTTGTTGCACCCGTCGCGAGCATCGCCTTCAGAAGCCGCCGTCGCGCTACCTGGATTTCTTCGTTCATCGGACTCCTCGACGCTACCTGCGAAGTTGCAATGTTACGTTGCCGTGAACGCTACCGGCCAATCATTCCTTCTTATGACTCGCCCTAGTCCATCTGCCCGCGAAACTTCTCGAGAGCGTAGGTATCGAGAAGGAGCTGGAAGAAACCAATCTTGCCGCCCTCAAAGCGGATCAGGATCGAGCAAGGCGACCTGAAGGTCCGGGGATGACGCTGGATGTGGATGGCGCCCGAAGCCATGAGTTCACATCCGTTTTCGAAATAGCGATGGATATTGAAGGTAGTCTTTCCGCACAGCCGCTGCACATCGGATGCCCAGGAAATGAATGCTCCGACGCCACTGCGCTCGGCTGTCAAATCAACGTCGCGTGCGCCAGGCACCTGCAACTGGACATCGTTCTCACAGAGAGCACGAATCGTCTCTTCATCTACCTCAGAGATGGCTTTCAAGAGTCGAAAGCAAACTGCATTTTGAGATTCTGCTTGCACCATGTTCAGCCTCCTTTTGTTCGATGCACTCTAGCGAACGGTATACACAGCGATGGCAACAACCGCAGCGACGAGAAACACTCCGATAAATCCCATCAAGCCGAATGCAATGCCATCGAAGTGACGCTGCACAATAGAACCGCACTGAGACGGATCGGCGATATGCTTCCCTTCCGCCTTCGCATCCTGCGCGAATGTGTGAGCGGTGGTCTGTAGATTCTTGCTGAGATCGTTCTCGAGTGTCTTGAGGTTCATGGTGGTACTCCTTTCGCGGAGTCGTTACCGCTAGAAACAGCTTCTGCCCTTATCAGTCACGAATCCAATCGCAAAACCTTATGGACGATAAGCTAAGTAGCCTTATCGAGCATCACTTTTTCTTCTTGGACTGGCCCCGACGACAAGGCGCACAGTCAGTGATGAAAGAGAGGTCCTTCAATGAACTTCATCGAAAAGAGCATTACCCGTTTCGGCATCGCAGCAGCGCTCGCTGCTCTGGCAGCACTTCCAGTACAGGCTCAAATTCAGTCGCACAACAAGGAGCTGGTCGTCGAGAGCCCCAACCGCTTGCCCGAGCAAGCACAGGCAGGTGGCAACTCGCTATTCCTTCACTCCGATGATGCTGGAAGCACCTTCCTCTACGTGGAACAACTCGATGGAAAGAGACTGGTAGTGTTCGACGTAACCGATCCCGCGCGTATCAAAGCGGTCTCGACACAGTCTCTCGAAGACCGGGGCGCGTTCGATTTCGTCAGACCGCTCGACGGTCGCGCTGAACTCGTACGATTCCGCCAGGGTGGGACCGTAGGAGTGCTTGACCTGCGCAAGAGCAAGATGCCGACCCTCCGCATGGTCAACGCGTTAATCAATCCCGGCCAGAGCCAGGCTCTCGGAGAATCGGGTTATCTCGGCATTGATGAGCCATACAACTATGTCCGCGCAGTGCCTCGTGACTACCAGGTCGTCGATATCTCAGTCCCATCTGAACCGGCGCTTCTAACGACCGTCAAAGCCGTCAAACACCACGTCACGAACAACGACACAGGCACAACCTTCCTGCTAGGTTCGGATGGTCTAACGGTGATTCGCCGCATGAGCGTGGAAGAAGACTACAAGACGCACCAGATGCAGATGCAGGGCAACTAAGCACTCCTTGAAGCGGGCTAGGCCAGAGCTCGCGAAGACACAAGGTCTTCCACTCTGGCCTTTACTTCATCCCGGATTCTTCGAACCTCTTGGAGGGGCAATCCCTTCGGATCGCGAAGTGGCCAGTCATCTCGACGAAGTCCAGGCACATAGCGGCATTTGTCCCCGCAGCCCATCGTAATCAGAAGCTGCGCATCCTTCGCCAGTTCCTCAGTCAGCTTCTGAGGTCGTGCAGTGCTGAGGTCGATGCCGACTTCCGACATGACTGCTTGCACCTCAGGATGCACGTGTTTGCCAGGTTCAGTTCCCGCCGATAGTCCAACTGCCTTGCGTGAATCTACGAGCTGATTGAAGAACGCAGCTGCCATCTGCGACCGTCCTGCATTGTGAACACAAGCAAAGATCACCTTGATCATCATCTCTCCTCTGTTGCGATCAGCAGCATCCCGGTGGGCAGCAAGGCGCGGTGGCCGTGCCCACACTTCCACCCGGCTTGAGTGCATAGACCTTCACACTTGCCGCAGCCGTGTTCACGTCGTATTGGCTGAGGAGTTCGGACAGTTCTGCGTGCAACGTTGGGTCTGAAGCCGCAGGCGAGCAACACGTGGTTTCATCCATGGCAGGCGAACAACACCCAGATTGATTCTCAACTTTGGCGTAGGCGTTAAGGTCGCTGCCGCTGTCGACGATCTCGACATGGCTAAAGCCAGCGTCGAGCAACCCTCTTCGGTAGTCCTCAATACGGATCGCTCCTGCGATGCACCCCACGTAGGCAGCCATGCTGCGCGCAACCGCTTCGGGTAGTTCACCCTTCAGAGCGATGTCGCTAGCAGCGAGGCGGCCACCCGGCTTCAAGATGCGTGCAATTTCTCGAAAGACCGCAGGCTTGTCAGGAGCGAGATTCAGCACGCAATTGGAAATCACGCAATCAACGGAGGCATCAGCCAGCGGGATGTTGTCGATCATCGCTAGATAGAACTCAACATTCGTGAAACCACCTGACACAGCGTTGGCCCGTGCGCGCTCAATCATAGCCGGAGTCATATCGATGCCGATGGCTCGACCTTCCGGCCCAACCTTCGTTGCAGCAAGGAAGACATCCAGCCCACCACCGGAACCAACATCCACGACGACTTCACCGTTCCGGAGATGAGCAGTTGCCGTCGGATTGCCGCAAGACAAGCCCATATTTGCCTCAGGCGGGATCGATGTCAGTTCTTCTGCCGAGTAGCCGAACGCTTCGGCAACTGCCTAGACTCCCTCATGCTTTGTTGAAAGGGTGCTCTCTGCGACCGCGCCATATTTTGATCGAACCGATTCCAGGATGTCCGCCATTCTTCACCTCAAACATAATCGTTTAGGCAAATGTATCTCTTGCATACGCATGCGTCAAAACATATCTGTAATACATGCCCCGCACACAGTTTGATTTGCCGCGCTTCTTCCAAGCCTTAGGCGACAGGACGCGCCTTCGACTTCTGAACCTTATGGGAGAGCAGGAAGTCTGCGTTTGCTACTTCGTGGAGATTCTGGACGCGCCTCAGCCGAAGATATCTCGCCACCTCGCGTACCTGCGGAGCGCTGGTATTGTTTCGGCGCGGCGTGAAGGCAAATGGATGCACTATCGCATCGAGGTTCCCCCGCACATCGGCGCTGCTCATATTCTCCGTCAGACACTCCACTCGTTGAAGAACGATAAAGCCATGCAGAGCGATCGGAGCCGTCTTAGCAAGGCTTGTTATTCCCCAGCTCGATATTCCCTTGAAGGTGCGCCGCTGCCAATGGCTGTGTCAGAAGTCTGCTGTGATGTGCGCTCATGACGCCGACTCCAACGCAAGGACGCAGCTGTAGACCTGTTCAAAGGAAGCGCCTGTCTTTCCTAGATCGTTACCTGACGCTCTGGATCTTCCTTGCAATGGCAGTAGGAATCAGCATCGGGCACTTCGTTCCCGGTTTCGCTGGTTTCATCTACCACTTCCAATTCGGAATGACGAACGTTCCCATCGCCATTGGACTCATTGTGATGATGTTCCCTCCACTGGCGAAGGTGCGTTACGACAAGTTGGGTGAGGTCTTTCGGAATCGTCGCGTGCTGGGCTTGTCGCTCCTGCAGAACTGGCTGATTGGGCCGGTTCTGATGTTCGTGCTTGCCTTACTGTTCCTTCGGAACGAACCCGCGTATATGCGCGGGCTGATCCTCATCGGTATCGCTCGCTGTATTGCCATGGTGCTGGTATGGAACGAACTTGCTGAGGGTGACACCGACTACGTTGCTGGTCTCGTTGCCATCAACAGCGTCTTCCAGGTGCTCTTCTATAGTGTCTACGCTTGGGTGTTTCTGACGATCGCACCGCGATGGTTTGGTCTTCAAGGCAGCGTCGTGCATGTCGGCATTGCGCAGATCGCCCAAAGCGTCGGGCTTTATCTGGGCGTGCCCTTCGCAGCCGGTTTTGTTGCTCGTTACTTACTGCTTCGAGCCAAAGGGGACGAATGGTACACCACTCGCTTTGTTCCGCTGATCAGCCCGTTTACACTCGCTGCGTTGCTCTTCACGATCCTGGTCATGTTTTCTCTCAAGGGTGATCTGATTGTTAGGCTGCCCTTCGACGTTATTAAGATTGCGATTCCGTTGGTGATCTATTTCTTGGTGATGTTCCTGGTCAGCTTCCTGATGGGGCGCCGCCTTGGAGCAAACTACGCACAGTCCGCGACGCTTTCCTTCACTGCCGCAGGGAACAACTTCGAACTCGCGATCGCGGTGGCAGTCGCAGTGTTCGGACTGAATTCCGGTGAAGCATTTGTCGGCGTGGTGGGGCCACTGATCGAAGTCCCTGCGCTCATCGGATTGGTGAACGTGGCCTACTGGCTCCGGGATCGCTTGACTTGGGAATAACACGTGTAAGGAGGTCGCGCGGATGGCATATATAGAAGGAGAAGGACGACATCAGGGCACGCTCTTTCCTGTTTTGCTGGATGACCTCGTGCCGCCCGATCATATGTGCCGTGTCATCGATGCTTTTGTCGGTCGGCTAGCCATGTCCCAGCTCGGATTCGAGAGGTCGGAGGCGGCGGACACTGGCCGCCCAGGGTACGACCCACGGGATTTCCTGAAGTTGTATCTGTATGGATATCTCAATCAAGTCCGTTCTTCCCGTCGGCTCGAAGCGGAATGTCGCAGAAACGTAGAACTGATGTGGCTGATTGGTCGCTTGTACCCAGACCACAAGAGCATTTCAGAGTTTCGCCGTCTTCACCGGGAGGCGATCACGGCGGCCGGAGCGCAGCTCGTTCACTTCGCGCGACAGTGCGGATTGATTCGTGGCGAATGGATTGCGATTGACGGTTCCAAGTTCAGAGCTGTCGCGAGCGTTGATGCCACTCGTGAGCGGGTTGAACTGCTGCGTTATCTCGACAAGATGCAAAAGGCAGATTACGAACAACGGACCGAGATCGACGATTCTGCAGTTCAGAAGGCCCTTGAGAAGTTGAAACAGCATCCCGAGCCTGAGGCCAATTTTATGTTGGTTCGGCAGATGGCGCTTCCCGCATATAACGTTCAAACCGCAGTGGATGCGGAGCATGCTCTGATCGTCGCTCACTCAGTGATCGTTGATGCCTCTGATATTCGAAGCTTGAAACCCATGGCTGATGCTGCAAAGGCCGCGCTTGAAGTGGACACGCTCCAAGTCGTCGCCGATGCTGGGTACTCCAACGGAGAACAGATTGCTCAATGCGAGGAGGCGGGCATCACGCCCTTTGTCCCTGTCATGCGCACGGTGAACAATCAAGGCGATGGAACTCTCTATGGCCGAACAGACTTCAAATACGACGCGGCGTCAGACAGCTATGTCTGTCCCGGACAAAAGCGTTTGCTACGGAAGCATACAAACTTTAAAGACCGTTACACGATGTACAAAGCATCAAGTGCAGACTGCGGACCGTGTTCATTGAAATCCCAATGTACCCTTGCTCCGCGACGAGGTTTGGCACGCCATCTCTATGAGGACGCCTTGAATCGTATGGAGCAACGCATGACTCCGGCGTCCATGCGACTCAGACGCCAGACGGTGGAGCATCCATTCGCGACGATCAAGTACCGGATTTTTGGGCATCCGCGCCTGTTGGTCCGTGGGCTAAGTGGAGCACGAAGTGAGATTGCCATCGCAACGATGGTCTATAACCTCAAGCGCATCACAAAAGTTCTTGGCGCGGCCAGCTTGGTCTCACGGCTAGCGGCTGACTAACAGAATCTCGCCCCAAAACTTGCGCTCTCGTTACCGAAAGTCTCTGCATCACTTCTTCAATTTCCAATCTCTGTTGAGTTTCGTAACGGTCTCGTTCCTGCCCGCAACGCCCACTCTTTCAATAGGCGTGCTATGCACGCGAATAAGGAAACCAAACCTTGCTGAGGGCTCTGCCCTGGCGCAGCGCAAGGGGTATCCCGCAGTCTTCCGCGCTTCGCTTGTGCAGACCTTCGCTACGCTCGTCCTTTCCGCTTCAGCTTCGCTTCCGCTGCAAGGATGGGTGATTCCCCTCCCCTTGCGCTTTGCCGCCCCGCCGTTCGCCACGTAGGCGTTCGGCATGTAGGTACATGCCGTGTTCCACGACCTGCAAAAGCAAAAAACGGAGGCAACAATGCTTTTTCTTACGCACCTAACCACGCTCGAACCCGCGCTACTCAATCGCACCGGAACCGCCGTCAAGATTGTCAATGAGCCTTACATGGCTTTGACTGTCGAGAATATCGGGCTAGGGCCTCGCGGCCTCCCCGCCCTCTCCATCTGTCACTACGGCGAGCAGAATGGCGACCTGATGCGTGACCCCGAAATGTGCTTCGAGCTTGAGATCGAAGGCGACCGCCTCAAAGAGGCACATCCCTACTACTTCCGAAATGACTACGCCGGATTTGAGCAGAATGCCATTGATGAAGACACCAAAATCATCTGCGCGAGGATGATCCGAGAGCAACGCGCATTCTCCGAGACCTGGAGCCGGAACCTCATCGAGCAAGGTTTCTTACGGGCGCACCAAGCGACAAAATCCGCCTGAAGTGTCACAAAACCCGCGTCTCAACACGCCCTAAGAGTAACGAACAAACAAAAATAACTACTCTAAACGCGCAACTTTCTAGACATCTAAACGTCTAAACATCTAGAAGTACAAAACAAGTCAGGAGAAAAACCATGATTAACGACCTCAACAAGACCCTTCAGATTGGACACCTCGGAGCCGATCCGAAGCAGGCAAGCGAGAACGCTCCAGTCACCTTCAGCATCGCGACCTCTGAGAAGTGGACAGACGACGAAAAGAACTGGCAGACCCGTACCGACTGGCACACCATTGTGGTCTTTGGAAACCTTCGCTCTTACGCAAAGAAGCTCAAGAAGGGCGACCGGATTTTCGTCGAAGGAAAGCTGAGGAACAACAACTATGAGAAGGAAGTTGGTGGCGAGAAGGTGACCATGTACAGCGCCGAGATTCTTGCTTCTGCGATTGAGCTGGTCACCGCGAAGGATACCGAATAACGAGGGCTTTCAGGTGGGGCAGTGCGGGAACACTGCCCCTAACCGCCACGCTGCACAAACCCAAGTCAGGAGAGACAAGGAATGAACACCGCGACGATTTCACAGACAGACTACCAGACCCTTCCGATTGCTAGCCTCTTCGAATCAGCCACAAATCCTCGCCGCACGTTCGATCCGGCCAAGCTGCAGGAGCTTGCAGGAAGCATCCGCACCCACGGCCTCATTCAGCCCATCACCGTTCGCCCGAAAGCAGAACGCTTCGAAATCGTCGCCGGTGCTAGGCGTTATCGTGCAGCGCAGATCGCAGACCTGGCTGATGTCCCGGCCAGAATCATCGACCTGAGCGACGCCCAGACCCTTGAAGTTCAGATCATCGAGAACAGCCAGCGTGAAGACGTTCATCCCTACGAAGAGGCCAGCGGGTATAAGCGGCTCCTAGAGGTGCCCGGATACGATGTAGCCGCTCTCGCGTCGAAGTGCAGCAAGAGCCAGAGCCATATCTATGCGCGGCTCACGTTGCTATCACTCATTCCCGAGATTGCCGAGGCATTTCAGCAGGACGAGATTACGGCTAGCCATGCGAACCTTCTCGCCCGCCTGTCCTCTGACCAACAATCCGAAGCCTTCCCTAATGCGTTCCGCAAAGACTACCGTGATGACGAACGCCACTTGCTCCCGGCAAAACACCTTTCGGCATGGATTCAGGAGAACCTGTTTCTCGGCCTATCGTCAGCTCCCTTCCCTGCCGACGACGCTGACCTGCTCCCCGAAGCAGGATGCTGCCTAACCTGCCCAAGCAGGACCGGTTTCAACACCGCCCTCTTCGCGGACGTAAAGGATGACAACTGCACGAACGCCATCTGTTTCCGTTCCAAGATCGCGGCCCATATTGAGCGAGCGAAGTCACAAAATGCAGCATTAGTGCAGATCAGCACCGGATGGCGACCCGAGAAAGACCGCCCGACTGGGGAACTTGCCCCTTTCGAGTACACCGTTATCGCTGGCGAAGAGGCTGAGGAGGGTGACGTTCCACCGCATACCTGCCCAAATGCAGCAGTTGCAATCGTCACCTATGGTTCAGGCCTCGGACAGCAATACACCGTCTGCACAGACAAGAATTGTTCGGTTCATCATCCGCGCCGCCGCGCCGACACAGGCGATAGCGAGGAGGATTCGGACTTCGAAGAGCGGATGCAACAGGCCCAGCTTGAACGCGAAAAGCTACAAAAGCAAAAGGAGCAAAGGGAAAAACGATTCAGGTCGCTCATCCTTCGGTTCCCTTCTGTAGGTTCTGAAGCTCAAACGCGGCTCATCCTCACGGCTCTTGTGCGCGGTGATCTTGATGACGCTATGGAACGAATTGCCTTGCGATTCGAAGACGGCTCACCAGACGGAGATAAAGGTAGTGATGATGTATGCGCCGATGCAGTTTCTTCGTGCCCTTCCTCCAGCTTATTCGGTTTTCTGGCTGAACTGGCCCTTGGAAGCTGGCTGGGACTTCCCCGTCCCGGGGAGCCTGACTATCTGTTGGAAGCCGAGAAGTTGTTTCCTAAAACCGCTCGCCCTACTCGCGAAGGCAAGAAGACCACTCCACGAAAGTCTTTGAAAACAACGACGAATCGCAAGGCATAGCCGGATGAGGGCCGGGGTTTACTCGGCCCCACCGCGCGACGGAGACCAGTACCATGCTCAAATTCACGCACAAAGTTCAGCTTCGCGAACGTGTCACAGCAAAGTGCGACCGGCATCCACGCTACAACCCTGAGAAGGACGGCCGCAGCGGAATCAAAGGCGGCTGCTCTACTAGCTGGAATCTTTATGACCTACTCCAGGCACGTCAGAAGTTGGACGATGCTCTGAAGGAGTTTCTACGTCGTTCCTCTCCGTGGTCGCGGCCACGACTCACCCAAGCTCGTCCCCGCGATCAGTCCCGAAGATCAGAACTCTAGCCATCTCAACAGCTAAGACTCTAGCCATCTAACACTCTAAGGCTCTGAATGTTCAAAGATGCAGAAGTTTACGCGTCCATCGTTTTATGTAGCTTGAATGCCGAAGGCTTTGAGGCTCAAGACCGCGACTGAAGTTCTAGATGCTCAAATGGCTAGAGCTTCAAGGCTCTAAACATTCAATTCCCTGAGGGCTGCGCCCTGGCGCAGCGCAAGGGGTTTCCCGCAGTCTTCCGCGCTGCGCTTGTGCAGACCTACGCTTCGCTTCGTCCTGAGAAATCTGAGGATGGGTGATTCCCCTCCCCATTGCACTTTGCCGCCCCGAGTGCCTTTCTCTCATCATTCCGGCATGAAGTTTCATGCCGTTCGTCACGACGCCCAAACTCAACCTGCTAAACATCTAGAAAAATAACACTCTAAACGCGCAACCTTTTAGACATCTAAACGTCTAAATATCTAGAAGCCCGGTGCGGGAACACCGACGACCTCAACCTATCAACCAGAGTCAGGAGAGACCCAATGAGCAAGCCTAACGGAGACAAACTCAACATCTACCAGATCGTCACAGACCGGATTATCGCAAGTCTCGAAAAAGGCGTCGTCCCATGGGAGAAGCCTTGGAAGACCCCTCGTTATGCAGGCGGTGTCTTTCCGCGAAACTTCTGCACCGGCAAGCCATACCGAGGCGTGAATATTATGCTCCTTTGGGGCACGGGGTTTAGCTCTCCGTTCTGGCTCACTTTCAAACAGGCCCAGGAGTTGGGCGGTTCAGTTCGCAAGGGTGAGCGCAGCGAGCGGATCGTTTTTTACAAGCAACTTGCACAGCGCTCCAAAGCGGATCAGCAGGGCGAGGATGAGACCGAAACCAAGCGCCCCCCCTTCATGCTCACCTATTACAACGTCTTCAACGTAGAACAATGCGACGGCCTCGACGTGCCGACCATTGAAGAGCCTCTGCCGAACATGGTTGAGACGGACAGCGCCTGCGAGGCTATCGTGAACAATTGGGCCGGACGGCCCAACATTCGGACAGAGATTGAATCAGAAAGCCGAGCTTACTATCGCCCAAGCACTGATTCCGTTCATCTGCCCGCTCGTTTTCGTTTCATCGATACGGCCCACTACTACAAGACCCTCTTTCACGAATTGATTCATAGCACCGGCCACGAGAGTCGCCTCGCTAGGGCTTTCGGAGTGAATTTTGGCGATGAGCTTTACAGCAAAGAGGAGCTGATTGCAGAGACAGGTGCAGCCTTTCTCAGTGCTATCGCTGGAATCGCCACGGAACATTCCGAAGAAAACACCACCGCGTACATCCAGCACTGGATCAGCGCTCTGAAACAGGACAACAGGCTGATTGTTCAGGCAGCGGCCTCTGCGCAACGCGCGGTGGACTTGATCAAAGGTGAAGGTGCTGCGGTTGAGCAGGGAAGCGAGGGGGAGACCGACGAGACGGGCTTCCCATCGACTGATCGAATGCTTCTAGCAGCCTAAACGTCTAGGCTTCTAAGCGTTCAGCTTGAAATCGCCTTATTTGCCCCAAATCTCGTATCTCTTGGGGTACATCTGAGCTTTTAGACATTCAGAGTTCTAGGTGTTTAGAGCTTTTCCTATTTACACTTCTGATGAGGGAACGAAACGTCATGCATGTAGCCATCGCCAGCTTCAAGGGGGGAGTAGGCAAGACCACGACGGCAATTCATATTGCCGCCTACCTCCAAACACTCGCGCCGACGCTTCTACTTGATGGAGACGCTACCCGCAACGCGACGGAATGGTCAGAACGTGGCCCAGGACTTCCGTATCGAGTTGCTGATGTGCGCTCGGCTATGAAACTAGCCAAGCAGTTCGAACATAGTGTGATCGACACAGGCCAGCGTCCAAGCGATGCGGACCTCAAGGCTTTGGCTGAAGGATGCGACCTGCTTATCATCCCCGCAGTCCCGGCCACAATGGACAGTGACGGTCTACGGCTGACTATCTCTGCACTTCAGACACTCGGAGCAGAGAACTACCGTGTCCTCATCACGAAGATGCCGCCGCCGCCGGAGCCCGAAGGCAACAACCTTCGGGCCGCGCTAGAGCGCGCAAACGTTCCCGTTTTCTCCGTCGGCATTCCCAGGCTGAAAGCATTCGAGCGTGCCGCCGCAGGTGGATTGCTCGTTTCGCAAGTCGATGATCCACGCGCCAAACGCGCGTGGGAAGCCTACCTCACAACTGGAAAGGAAGCCTTGAAATATGCCAACCGCCACTAAAACGTCCGGTAGCCAATTCGACGCGATTCTCGCACCCCGTCGGAAACCCCTTTCTGAACCGGTAGCCGAGCGTGGTATCGAAGCGCCATCGAAGAGTGCTGGCAAGCTTGCCAAGAGCAAAGATCCTGACTTTCGGACCACAACTCTTTACCTCCGTAAAAAGACCCTCGCGAACTGCGAACACCGTTTAAAGATCAACGACGACGAGCGCGATATGTCCGAATTGGTTGAGGAATTGATGAACAACTGGCTCAAAGAGAACTAAACATCTAGCCGTTCAGACGTTTACATGTCTGAGGCTCTAAAAAAATTAGCGCCATGGGTGTCAAAAATCCTGACTTTCAACGCGCTAAGGGTTTAGAAGGGATGACATAGATGATCGTTAAGAAGGTACCTTCGCAACTTCCCATTTGGCCCGACGCCGTCCGTGGCGGCCCAAATGTGTTGTTGCGCTCAGCCTTTTTCGCCGGGATTCAAAGTTCAAAGCGCAAAACATTGGGCGAACAACGGAGCCCGGATACTGAGCCCGAGGGCGTTGTGATCGCAGCCCAAGACGGCCAGAGCATCAAGTACGCAGGCACTCAGCTCAACCAGTACGACGCTGATGTTTTCTTCGAAGTGTTGCACCGTTCTCGTCGTCACCCCTTGGGTAACGAGGCAATGTTTAGCGGAGCCGACTTTCTAAACAGCATCGGCAGGAGCCGTAACAACCTCAACTATGACGACCTGGACAACTCGCTCCGTCGGCTCAAGAGAGGAACGGTCGATGTCTCTTGGAACATCAACGGCCATCGCTACGTCTTCACCGGCAGCCTAATCGACTCTTACACGCGCGAACTCGACAGCAAGCTCTATCGGATCTCGCTGTCACCCCAGATAAAACAGCTCTTTGCGCCCGCGAGCTGGTCGGTGATCGAGTGGGATGAGCGCATGAGGTTGAAAGGGAAGCCGCTGGCGCAATGGCTCCATAGCTATTTCACTACCCACGCCCGCCCATATCCCGTTACCGTGTCCTTTCTGAAGGACAAGACCGGCAGCCCCACGAAGTTGCTGAAGCACTTTCGGGTTGAACTGCGTAACGCTCTGACCACTATCCAGGACGCTATCGGGTGGACCTTTGAGATCGAGGATGACCTCGTCAAAATAACGAGACCGCCAACAGACGCCCAGGCGCGACATCTCTCTCGCGTGGACACTCGCCGCAAGGCGATCGAGGACATGAAGAAACGGGACAAGGAGCGCACGATTCTCCCAGTGCGTGCAACAACAAACGTGACGGAACGCAAGCCGGAGATGAGTTCGGCTAAGGACGTTCTGGGGTCGCTGTTTGATTCAAGGTCGCGGAAGCGCTAATCGAGCATTCCGCCCGACCCGAAATAGGTGATTTTGCCCAGTTTCCGGCATTTTCATCGTGGCCAGTCGTGAGCATTCTGCCCGACCGCGAGAGCATTTGGCCCGACTTAAGGCGAGCATTTGGCCCGACCAGGAGGCGTGTGCTCCCGTTTCAGCGAGCATTTGGCCCGACCGAACACCCCAAGATCTACAGAAAAACTGGCTTTAAGCCTGTTGCAAGGCATTCGCGAGCATTTGCCCCGACCAAGTCATTGCGCCAGAACCCGAGCATTTGGCCCGACCGAGGGAATTTGTTCGAACTCCGGAGCATTTCACCCGACTGCTTACCAGCGATAAGCGCCGGTAAGAGCATTTGGCCCGACCAGATCAGAACCAGAGGTCTGCAAACGAGCACTTTGGAGCGCAGATGCGAGCATTTGGCCCGACCACGATTCTACGAAACACCCGTATTTATAGGGTTTTTCGAGGATTCCCTAGGGAGTTCGACGAGCATTTGGCCCGACCGAAAGTTTTCCACAGTTGTGGACGTGGCGCATTTGGCCCGACCGAGGCGAGCATCCTGCCCGACGACCCCGAGCATTTGACCCGACGAGCGGAGCATTTGGCCCGACCGCGCTACGAGAATTATTCTCTTAGAGAGTTGATTCTAAATGGTTTATAGACTCTGTGGAAATGCGCTAATAGCTTTTTAATAGCTTCTTAAATCAAAACTTAATCCCCCGGCTGGCGCCGGGTTTTCATAAATCTCATTTTGATCTGTTCTCAAAACGCAAAGCAAAAGCTCCAGAGCCGAGAACCACACATCAAAAACGGCCTTCTGATCAATCGCTGAAGGCCCCGAGCCTATTACAACCTCGCCTCAGAGTGGCACGCAATGAGCCCTGAGCGGCTCGCAGAGCGACTGATGACCTCAAAATGACCTCCTGCATCCTCCGAGGGGGCCAGCGCGTCCTAAGAGCTGCAACATTTCTCATACCCACAAAAGTGTGAACAGGAACATAACATCAAGAACATGCTGAGATCCTGGGCCAGAAACCTACTTGTTGTTTCCGGCGTTGTTATTGCCGTACTTGCAGGCGGCTACGCATACATCGTCACCCCACACCACAGTTCCGCGCCGCCGGAGTCCGCCTCCGGTCTGCTGGACCGAGCTGACACTCTGGCCTGGGGAAATCGCTGGGCCGATGCAAAACCTGTTTACAAAAAGGCCGAGGAAGCATTCCAGAGAGAACACAGGCTCGATCTTGCACTCTATGCCCGCGTCAGCCAGATTCCTGCAGATGAAACCGGGAGCGTAGAAGGCAAGATTTTGCAGCTTACCGATGACCTGGCAAGGCCTGAAGCTCAAAATCCCGAAACTCATCTTCGCATTCTGACAATTCGCGGGATGTTGGAGACCAACTATGACGCTGGCTCGGCGCGTTCAACTTGGCAAGAGGTGCAGAAACTCGCTCTAAAAACGGGCCAGGTACAGCTTGCTACGCGAGCGGTCGGGGAGCAGGGAATTGCCGCCTTCTTGCTCGGCGACACGACCACAGCCAAGAAGCAAGTTGTCAGAGCTTGGGGACTCTCCAAAGTAGAGCGAGACACTGCAGCCACGGTGAGATACGCGAGCGTTTTTGGGGCTGGCTTGGTCCAGGTGCATGACTACAAGGAAGCTTTGACTTTTCTGGACCAAGCGATCAAGTTGGCAAACTCAAACCCAGCGCTTGCGTATCCGACAATCGCAATTTACGCCAAGATCGACGCTCTATCAGGGCTAAAGAACTATCACGATGCCCTTTCTTTGGCTAACGCCTCTCTCGAAAGAATCGAGAACACCCCTTACGAAGAACACAAGGCCCAGGTGCTCATCTCGCGAGGTTCAATCTTTGGAGAAACGGGAAACTGGAAAGCTGCAATTGCCGATTACAAACGGGCCATATCGATAGGGATCGCAACGAGCAACTATCGCGACATCACGGATGCTGGCGGAAAGCTCGCCCAGGCGCTTGAACGTACCGATGACTTGACCGAAGCGCTCGCTGCGATCAACAGCGCCATCGAAGCAAACACTCATATCCCGGATGAGTTGTACTTGGTTCCGCGAAATCTCGTGATCAAAGCAGAGATCACAGAAAAGATGGGCAAGGCGACCGAAGCCGAAAGCCTCTACCGAGAAGCGATCGCGTCGGTCGACATTATGCTCACGCACGCCGACACCACGAATACACAGCGATACCTGCTGAGTGAAATGAGCGATGTTTACTCGGGGTTCTTCACTTTTCTTTCCAATAGGCATCGCTACAACGAAGCCCTACAAGTGGTGGAGCACATTCGCGGCCGGGTTGAGGCAGAAGCTCTTGAGCATCACGCTTCACAGCCCCCTCATATTCCAACACCGGAAGAGAAGAAGCTCACAGCGCTCAACATCTCGCTCATTGCAACAGACGACCCTGGCAAAAGAGAAGCAATTCTGAACTCCATTCGGAGCGCAGAGCTTGCAATCAGTCCGAGCGCAATCGCACAGGAGGCCATGACTCACCCAGTCACGCTCACTGCTCTCCAGAGAACACTGCAACCATCGGCAGTAGTGATCGAATACGTGCTTGCAGAGCCTGCCTCACACGCGCTGGTCATCACTAGCAACACAGCCACACCGTATCTGTTGCCAGCAAAGAGTGTCATAGAAGCCGATGCAGTTCGGTATCGAAAGGAGATTCGCGGGCGCAAGGATGATCGCACCCTGGGGCAGCAACTCTTCAACGAGCTGCTCAAGCCGATTCCGGAGTACAGCATTAAGACCGATCTCGTTGTCATACCGGATGGCTCATTGCATCTCCTACCGTTCTCGGCCTTGGTTGACGAAAGCGGTACATATGTACTCAAGACGCACACAGTCGCCGTTGCACCATCGAGCACCGTTTATGAGCAGCTTGAACAAAGAGTGAAGGGCAGGGAAGCGACGAATATGCCCTATCTGGGTGTTGCCGCCTGGACTCAACAGAGCTCGCAAAGAAATCCCGTTGTCAGAGCTTTCTTAGGGCCTACTCGCAGCGAGTTGGTTCCTCTACCCGACAGTCAAAAAGAAGTCGAAACCATCGGCCAAGAGCTTCCTCAGCCAGGGACGATCCTTCTCGGGTCCGCAGCAACGGAGACGAAGTTCAAGGAAATTTCGTCAACAAGCACTGACGTGGTTCATCTAGCTCTTCATGGGTACGCAGACTTGGACTATCCGGACCGTTCAGCACTGGCCTTTGCGCCGGAGCCTGACCATACGAATGACGGATTACTCCAAGTCCGGGAGATCCGGGATCTGAAACTCAACGTGAAGCTGGTGACTCTGTCGGCCTGTGACACCGGCGTCGGCCCTGTTGGCGAGGTAGGAGTGGCAAACCTAGTCAACGCATTCATAGAAGCTGGGGCAGACTCGGTGGTTTCAACACTATGGGAGCTTGAGGATCACACGACGGAACATCTGATGGCGGCCTTCTACGGCAAGCTCGCAACCGGAGCGCCAAAGGTCGATGCGCTCCGGTCAGCTCAACTGGAATTGCTCGATAGCGGCCTGCCCCCATACTTCTGGGCAAGCTTTCAGGTGGTTGGTGATGCGCATGGAAACATCTAGACTTCTAGACGTTTAGAAGTTCAATTGCCTTAGCAAGCTGCGCATCCACCCCGTCACGGCGTTCTTCCCAGGCAAACTCTTCAAGGTAGTCAGGTTCGATCGGACTTCCCTCCAGAGCGGTCCCGTTCCATGTGTAGTACGCCCCGGTTGGGAGAGCCAAACGGAAGCCGTGGCCTACCTTCGCCGATGTGGCAGACAGCAGACGGCCCGCGGTTGGTTCTCCAACGATAGTCGCCAAGTGGTTTTCCTTGGCGAATATCGTGACCATCTCAGCAGCACTGGCAGTGTGGCGATTCACTAGGAGAACCACCCTTCCGTGATACGGCTTAGCACCAAGGCCTTCCGTTTCAAGAACGACAGGTGACTTGGTGATGAGAGTAGGCAGGAAGCGTAGAGCGAGAAGCCATAGGAATTGCGATTTCTCGGGGATGCTGTCGAAGCGGGGAAATGATCCTTTCAAGCCGGAAAGATCTTTTTCGGCCCACTTCTTGTCAGCGGCGAAGCCCACCGGAATCTTGCCATCTGTCAGAAGGCTCATGAGCCTGAGCGAGCCAGCTCCCCCGCCAGTATTTCCGCGTAGATCAACTATCAAGCCCTTGATAGCCCCTAAATCTCTGATCGCCGCCGACATGGCATTTGCGATGTCAACTCCGACCATGCCTGGAAACATGGCGACCTTCAGATAGCCAATGTTTAGGGCTGGTGTCTTCGCTATAACGAGGGTCGGCTCAACATATTGGAGCTTCTTACCCTTTGGTCTGGCCACTGTCACGCTCACCGTTCGCTTTGCACTGTCACTTCCAACAACAACCAGTTCCGATGTCTTACCCATCGGAAAGACCGGGTGTTCAGGTGGGGCGATGTCACGACCGTCCACGGCCAGAAGTATGTCTCCCGGTTTGATCCGAGCGGTGGCAGCAGCGCCGCCTTCATGGACATCCTGGAAGACCCACCGTTGCCCGTGCGTGCCGGTGTCCGTTAACAGGTACGTCGCGCTTAGAGCAGCGCGGCTAGACGCTCTACGCGCGTCCCCGTGAAAAAAGCCCAGATGAGAGGTTTTGAGTGTTTGAAGTAGATTTGAGACCTCCGACTCGAAGGCATCAGTCGTCGGGGCATCTTCAATCGACCCACGATGAGTTGAGACGGCATCCTGCCACGTAGCGCCAAGCAATTCAGGCTTGTAGAACTTGTTTTCCAGAGTCTTCAGGACATTCTTGAGAACATCGCGCTTTACTTCGGGGAGCAGGGTGTTCGTCTTCGTCATCGTCACCTAATTTGAAGCGGGTAGTAATACGTTCCGTTGTCAGTTCCACGCACAGTAGCCAAGAAATACGCTCCTGCTTTGGCGTCTCGCAGATCAAGCGTCACCGGCAGAGTGATCTTTTCACCATCACTCTGCACCGCTTCGCCTGTTCCACTGGCAATTACGTTTTTCCCCTGTTTATCCGTCGAAACGTTCAGCCTGTAGGTGCCTTTGTCACTGAATCGCGGAAGTACGACAGAGAGATGAACGACAGAAGCCGGCAGGGTGACTTGGTTCAAAGGCGTGAGCGATTCTTCGTCGCCGCCGCGCAATGTTCCGCTCTCGAAAAGATCGACACGAGCGGATACCGGCTGCGAATCACTGGAATGAGCAGTCATTGCTACCTGTTCTGTTTGATTAGAGCCCCTGTAAAGAACGTAGCCGCCCGAGCAGATTACAAGCAGGGAGGCGGCGATTCCCATAGCGACGAGACGCGAATGTGCTCGCTGAGGAGCCACCGTGATTCGTGGAATCTCTACCGGCTTCAGCGGAGCCGGTGTCTCATCAACGCTTTCCTCCCAGTCCTTCCGGAAGTTCCTGTACTCCGCATAGCACTCAGAGCAAGAACCGATATGCATACCGACCGCTTCGGTCAGCGGCGCACGATCTTCAGCGATTGCCTGGATCGTCTTTTCATCCGGACAGCCTTTTCTGTCTGGGTTCGGGAAAGTCTCAAGAAGGAAATCCTTCATCAGATCCGGGTTCAAGGCTTACCCTTTCGTCTCGCAAAATTGCGATGGGAGGCGGCCCTCTCCATCGTTCTTCCGGGGGCCACGCAACGTGTTCGCAATTCGGTCTTTGACCCTCTTTATGGCTTGCGCCGCAGCAGGGTAGGAAGTGTTCAGTACAGCCGCAACATCTTTGGGGCTCGTTTTGTCTTCGAGGAGAAGATACAGAATCATCCGATCCCGCTCATTCAATACTTCTTTTAGTTGCTGGAACAGTATGTGGCGTTCGACCGATTTTTCAAATGACCCGCTCGTGCCAGCCAACCTCTCCAGGTCAAAGCCAATACCCACAACCTCTTCTCTTGCTGTCGCACTTCGAAGCCAATCATGCACTTTCCCTTTAAGGGCGGCCTGCGCATAACGGATAGGGGAGGATATTTCGTCTGCACGGCACTGCATCGCGGCAGCCACGTCTTCAGCCCAGTTCGCAACCAGAGCGGAATCAACATGTGGGTAATCTCGGATCACCCAGACGAAGGCTCGTTTAACAGCGTTCTCAATCTCTGCGCTAACCGCGCTCCCATCGGCATTCACGAGATGTAGGGTCATCCGGTTCATGGGTTCAGTCATTGTTCGTTTACTCAGAAAATAAACACGACGAACGGTGTCAAAAAAAGGCCCTCTCAACCCGCTAAGAGGATAGATGCAACTTTACTACTCCGACACTGTTGCGGTCGAAGGAGCTACTTCTTTGCACCCTTTGAAATCTTCGGACGTGAGTCAGAATCTTCAACTAAACCAAGGCCTGCGACGAGTTTTTCAAGGGGCATTTGGAACACCTCGGCTATGCGCAAAAGTGTCGGCACTGACACACCCTCGCCCTTTTCTATTCGCTGGAACTGGGTCAAATGAAAACCATGTTCAACGATCATTGCGCGCAAAGTCAGCCCGCGCGCCTTGCGCAGTTCTTTGACCTTCTTACCGAATGCCGCTGAAAACTCTTTGTAGTCGTACCGGAGCATGGAATCGATGAACCTGGACCTCGCGTTGAGAAGTGCAGAAGCCCCTGAAGCCCTTACAGCCTAGCGACTCCTGACGAATCTTAGCAACCGCAAACGCACACACACAAATGTGGTGACACTTCTTCGTGTCTTGTACACAGAAATGTGAGTATCTACATTGTGTTGACAGTGGTGGGCGGTTGGTCTATAAACGGTTCGAGATGTACACAAGTTTGCGGTAACACAACAACGTGTACACGGCGGCGGATTGGCCCGCGTGGCGTTCCGCTTGTGGCCGCAAAACCTAATTGAAAGGAGGAGAAGTACCCAACGCCTTGAAGGCTCTCCAGACAGAGCAAACCATTCACTTCAACCCTCGCAGGAGAATTTCGTGAACAACGCCCTTCACTCTCGCTTCGCCCGTCTTCGCAGCCTCACCGTCACCCGCCAGCAGGTAAAGCAACAGGCCGCACTTGCCGCACGCACCGCAGCCCCTCTCTTCATTGCTCTGACGATTTCCAACATCGCTCACGCTCAGGGCGGAAGTATCGACATGAGCGGAGCGACCAACGTGATGAACACCTTCAAAACATTCGCTGAATACGCAGGAGCCGTGATCTGTCTCGGCAGCCTCATTTTCGCGGGCATTCGCATGATGGGCGGCCGCTTCCAGGAAGCTATTCCGGCCCTCTTCGGTGCTCTCTTTGGTGCCGGTGTGCTCGGCTGGGGCGCCGGTTGGATTTCTTCTCTCACCGGCCAGTCGGTCACGCAGTAGGAGTTGCTAGTCATGCGCAAGCGAGGAACACCGCAACCCATCAACGGAGCATTAAACCGGTCCAGAACCAAGCTTGGCTTGGAACTCGGAACGTGGATGGTGATCGTCTTTGTGTCGATCACGGTGTTCCTCGTCGGCTTTCGCATGTTGGCCCTGGCGAGCTTTCCGCTTTTAGTCACAGCGGCATGGCTCGTTGTCCGCAAACACCCCAAGATGTTCCAGCTTTGGGGGCACAGCCTCCAGCAGAAGAGCTACTATGACCCGCGCAAGTTCTGAGCAGTCCCGTTTGTTGCCGTGGTACGCGAAAGCTGGCGCGGCGTCGAGCATCATCCCGCTATCCCGTTGGGTCTCCCCAACGATCTTCGCCTTGAAGAATGGTGGCTATGGCATTCTCGCCTCCCTAACGGGCATCGACGAAGAAAGCCTTACCGACCAGGAACTCGAAGTCCGCACCCGCGCCATTGAAGGCGCGTTGCGTGGCCTGCCTGAAGGCGCTTGCCTCTACCAGTACAGCCGTGTGCTCTCCGGTTATGAGATCCCGCGCAAAGAAACCTACGGCGATCCTGTTCTCGACTCGTTTGTGAATGACCGGCTTGAGTATCTAAACGCCAACGCAGGATTCCGGCGCATCGATCTCTTCTGGTGCATCACTTTTGAGCCATCGGAAACGAACCCTCTGAACCGCAAGCCCAAGGATGCCGAGGCCGACAACACTCGTCGTCTTGCGATGCTGCGCAAGACTGCCAGCATCCTTGAAACGCAGTTGGCATCCGTGATCGGCCTTCGCGTACTGGACAAGGCCGAAGCTTTTCCATTATTCGCCTACCTCTTCAATCTTGAGCCGTGGGCCGACCACGCCAAGCTCAAGACCGATGCGGGACTGGATCGCCAGATCGTACAAAGCCCCGTCGCCATCGAGGGCGACCACCTGCGGGTAGGGAAGCGCTACGTCCAGATGTTCTCCCTGATGAACACGCCGGAGGTCTCGCGGCCATGCCAGTTTGCGGGTTTGATGACGCTGGACTGCGATAGCGTCCTTTGCACGACCTGGAGGCCGAAGTCTGCGGCAAAGGTACGCGCCGAGATTTCACAACAAGAAAAGTTCATCAGCTTTTTCAAGGTGGGCGTGTTTGGCCGCGTCATGGCTG